>CALZNR010000021.1 GCA_945827565.1 uncultured Prevotella sp. | reverse complement strand
CACACTGCATATCGTCGGCAGCGTCAGATGTGTATAAGAGACAGATACTGCTGTGCGCCACATACCAGTCCAGATAGCTGGCACGCCACTGCACGTCAAACCACTTTTGCTGCAGGCTCTCGGGAGCGGGCGGCATGGGGATGTTGGCATGAGGAGTCACTCCCTCCTGAAAATGCTCCCACATGTTGAGCACAATGCCCTTATGGTTCCACCAGTTGATGTAATGCTGCTTGGTTTCTTCCAGATTCTTCTTCCACATCATAATGCTATACCCTTGAAATGTTCGTCAATAATCAGTTGCTTCACCTTACTCATATCCATCTGGTCGGTGCACTCCACATGCTCAGGATAAACGGGTATCACCGCTCCACGGCGAACAAACACGGGCATCTGTTCCAGCGGCACCTCCACATCGTGCAACCATTGGTCGCCATGATACTGCTCTCCGGTGAAGAGGTGTGTCCACTCTCCCTCTGGCAGATAGATGTCGCGGCGGTTCTCGCTGTTCATCACAGGTGCCACCAGGAAGTCGTTGCCAAAGTAATACTCATCGTCGATATGCCAGCACAGGCGGTTGTGGGGATGGTGGAAGATGAGGGCCTGCACCAGTGTGCTGCCGCTCTTTGTGGCTTGCTCGCTCTGGCTCACGATATAGGGGATGAGCCGATAGCGCAGATTCCACCATTTTTTCACGATGGGTGCGATGGCTGGATAATGCCACGGTTCGCGTCTGCTGGTGCCGTGATAACGGATGTGCGAGGAGAACACGCCAAACTGTGTCCAGCGCACATACACATCGTCGCGCACACAGGTGTTCATAAAGTTGGGCAGACTGTGGAAGCCGGGCACATCGTGGCTCCAGAAGGCGAAGCCCGACAAGCCGAAGTGCAGACCGCCCTTGAGCGAGCCTGCCATACCATCCCACGAGCTGCACGAGTCGCCACCCCAGTGCAGGGGATAGCGCTGGCATCCTGCCCAGGCAGCCCTTGCCCACACAATGCCATCGCCCGTCACCTCCTTGGTCACCTCATAAGCCGCCTTCTGATAGAGCAGTGCATAGAGGTTGTTCAGCAGTTCGGGCTTCATATTCTCATAGACAGCGTCCATGTGTATGTTTTCGCCAAAGTCGGTCTTGATGGCAGCCACCCCCATCTGCAGCAGGTTCCTAAGCAGTGACTTATACCACTCCGTGGCTTTCTTGCTGGTGAAGTCGATGGTGCCTGCATAGTCAAGTGCAGAGAAATTGGAGCCGTCGCCCGCCTGCTGCTTGGTGAGCGTACAGATATACTTATTCTCCCGCGCCTCGGTAATCTGCTCAGCCTCTTCTGCCACGTAGGGCAACTGCCACAGGGTGACACGGTAGCCATTGTCTTTCAGTCGGTGGATGAAGGCTTTGGGGTCGGGGAAGCGCTCATCGTTAAACTTCCACTCGCACAGCCAGTCGGTTTTGAACCATCCTGTGTCCAGATGTATCACATCACAGGGATAATGCTCTTGGCGCATCCGCTGACATATCTCTTCCACCTCGTTGGCACTGAAGTAGGTCATTCTGCTCATCCACACGCCAAAGCTCCAGAGCGGAGGCATGGAGGGATAGCCTGTAAGGTCTCTATATCCACGGAGAATCTCTTCGGGATGGTCGCCACCTATCACAAAGGCATCTATCATTGCCTGGCGCTCCATAAACTCCACCGAACGGGTGGAGAAGCCTGCCAGTGACAGTTTGGCATGGGCGCAGGTGTGATAGAACACGCCATACATCCTGCTGGAGAGATAGAAGGGGATATTCTTATAGGTTCTGCGGTTGTTGACACCCTGTCCGTCTTGATTCTTCAGATAGAAGGTTTGTCCGCTGAGGTCCATCTTTGCAAATCGCTCACCCGTGCCTGCAAAGCACTCGTCTGCCTTGCACTCGAACGACAGGGTGGCACGGTCGATGGTGGTGCCTGTTTTGCAATAGCCCAGGGGCAGGGCATCGTAGCGGGGGGGCGAGAAGTGATCGTAGGCAGCCAGTCGCACCTCACGCTTGCCATCAGGATAGAGGCGCAGGTCGAAGGTTTCCTGCGGGTCGGGCAACAGGGTGCTCCAGCGGTGCAGGGGCGGTTGCTGCACGTTGATGAAGGCACGCATCACTCCCGCCTCGTCGGTGATGCGCCACCCCGCTTCTACCTGCTCCACACGGAGGGGCATTTGCTTCACCCGCTCACTGTATTGCAGCATCTCGTCGCTGTCGGCGGGCACTACTGCCGTGGGACTGAAGGCGGCAAACACACGGATAATCTTGGGAGCATACTGTCTGATAATCACCGTATAGACCTCTCGCTCTGCCGTGGTGTCGGGGGCCATATCGTTAGAGTTCTGCTGTTTCTGAAAGGGCACGGTGACCCATATATCGCCCTGGTGCTCCGTTACCGAAGTGGGCTGACAGGCCTTCCACAGCGATTCTTGTTTGGAGAGGTTCTCGTCGAAATCGAGAAAGTCGAAGAGATAATAGTTTGTGGGAATCATTTGAGTGGTTTATTGGGGATAGATTGGTTTACTGGATATTGTCTTTCACTATGAGGTTGGGTCCGGGACAGTTGTAACCATAACTGCCCTTCACCATCACATTCTCGCTCACGGTGAAGCCATCGGTGGCTTCGTCGAAATAGATGCAGAAGGCTCTGTGATTGGTGGCATAGGGTGCCGGATGGGGAGCCGAGATGGTGTTGCGCTGTATCACCGAGCCCGGCTGATTGGAAAGGGTGTATATGCCCCCGGCATCATACAGGCGGCGGGCATAATCGCTCACTGTGTTGCCCTCGATGCGGTTGCACTGCATACCACATTTCAAGGCGGTCCACCCCCACCCCACGCATATACCAGAGTAGTTGGTGTGGCTCACCTTGTTGTTCAGTATATCGGTGTGGCTCACATAGCCAGCACTCACTGCGGCGCAGCCCCAGTCTTCATTAGAGGTATTGTGGATGGTGTTGCCTGCAATGTGCAGATGAGCACAAAGGTCAGTGCCCACCTGTGGCTGATAGGGTATGTGTGTCTCGAAGCCCTGTTCGCCAAAATAGCCTGCCATCAGGGCGGTGCCCCCTATATCATCGAAAAGGCAGCCCCACACACGGGCATGACGAACGGCATAGCGAAGGTCGAGGGCGGTGGCTCCCACATGCTTGAACACGCAATTCTCGAAAGTGATGTCATGGGCAAAAGCGGCATCTATCGCCGCCTCGGGACGGGCTATCCACGCCTGGTTCTCCAACTGTGACTTGTGGAACACACCAGCCTGGGGCAACTTGTAGGCATCTATCAGGCGGAAGCCTCCCTGCAAGGTGACGTGCCCCTCGAAGAGCGGACGGGTCCAGGCGGCATGGGCAAAGGAGATATGCTCAAAGCGCAGATAACTGACAGGGCGCTCACGACTGCCTGCCAACTGCACCAGCAGCGACAGACAGGGCACCACCACCTGTGCCTGCTGCATGTTCTCGCCCTCACGTGGATAGTAGTAGATGCGCCCGGAAGGCAAATCCTGATACCACTCGCCGGGCTCGTCGAGCAGCTCAAGGGCATTGACCAGATAGAAAGCAGAACTGCCCCGCTCGCCATAGATAACTGGCTGCGGCCATGGATGGGCAAACTCCAGCTCGCTCTCAGGCTGATGGAACCACACCTGTGTGGTGCCGTTGGCACGGTGCCGCATCTCCCTTACACGCAACAGGGCAATGGCCCAGCGCTGGTGTACCAGCATCTGCAACTGGGGAGCAGCATCCAAAGGAAAGGCAGGAGTGGGGATGGTGATGGTTTCGCTCTCCTTGTCAAAATCTACCATGCGCTCCATGCGGTCGCCCGCAAACTGCTTGGCTCGCTCTGCCTTGCGCCCATTGACATACATCTGTGCCACGGGCACCACCTGATTGCCCATCATCGGAGCCTCGCTCACCCACAGTTTGCCACGGGCTGCCACTGGGATGCGGCTATCAGCAGAGGCAGGTTTCCATCCGCCCACGCCGACACCACCACTGACAATAGGCTCCTGACCCTTGACGGCACATATCACTGTGGGCGACTGTGGCGTGCCACTGTCTTCAGGACGTATGAACACGGGCTTGACGAGCGGATAAACACCGCCCTCCATGAGGATGCGGATTCCCCCTTCAATGCGCCCATCGTTCAGTCGGCGCCATTCGCGCGCCTCTTTCAATGCCCGCTGCAGGGTGGCAAAAGGCGCTTGGGAGGTGCCGCTGCCACGGTCGGTGCCACGCTGTGCCGACACATATATATCACCCGCAGTGGCACTTAATGCCACCGCTGTCCATACAAGCGCAAGGAGTATTCTTTTCATCATGGTGTAAATGCTTTTCGCTACGAAGGTACGGCAAAAAAATGAGTTGACGAAAGAATTGGAAAGAAAAACGAGGAACAACTTCACAGTTGCTCCCCGCCGCAAACTTCAAACAACCAAAAAAAGAAATAGATTGTCTGATTTTACCAGATGCTGTTATCTGATGAACAACATTTCACGATACTTGGGCAAGGTCCACAAGTCGTCTTCTACAATGAGTTCCAACTTGTCGATGTGGTAACGGATAGACTCCATGAGCGGTGCCACGGTGTCGTGGTAGGCAATGGCCTTGTCGTGCTCGCTCTCTATCTTGTTGGCCACCTTGCGTGCGTTCACCAAGTCTTCCACACCCTTCTCGATGATGGCAGTACGCTCTGCGATCTCCTCTATGATCTTCATGTTGCGTGCAGAGAGGGTTTCTGCCTTCTCCTTCGGGAAGATGCTGCGCATGTTCTCCACGTTCTTCAGCAGCTTGCTCTGATAGTGGGTGGCAACAGGGATGATGTGGTTCATCGACAGGTCGCCCATCACGCGTGCCTCTATCTGAATCTTCTTGGTATAGGTTTCCCACTTCACTTCGTTGCGGGCCTCCAGCTCTTTCTGCGACATCACGCCCAGCGACTCGAACATATCGATGCTTGCCTTGTCGAGATAGCGTTCGAAGATAACAGGACAGCTCTTCTCTACATCGAGACCGCGGCTGGTGGCCTCAGCCACCCACTCATCGCTGTAGCCGTTGCCGTCGAAACGGATGGGCTTGCAGGTCTTGATGTCTTCTCTGACAACGTCGATGATGGCCTTGGTGGTGTCGGCTCCCTTGGCAATGAGTGCATCCACACGTGCCTTGAAGTTGTTCAGAGCCTCTGCCACAGCAGAGTTGAGGGCTATCATTGCCGATGCACAGTTGGCCTCAGAACCCACGGCACGGAACTCGAAGCGGTTGCCCGTGAAGGCGAAGGGAGAGGTGCGGTTGCGGTCAGTGTTGTCGATGAGCAGTTCGGGAATCTCGGGGATGTCCATGGTCATGCCCTGCTTGCCTGCCATGCTGAACAGTTCTTCGGTGTCGCTTGCCTCGATGTGGTCGAGCAGTTCGCTGAGCTGCTTGCCAAGGAACGAAGAGATGATGGCAGGAGGTGCCTCATTGGCTCCCAGACGATGTGCGTTGGTGGCACTCATGATGCTGGCCTTGATAAGTCCGTTGTGCTTATACACACCCATCAGTGTTTCCACGATGAAGGTCACAAAGCGCAGGTTGTCTATCGGGGTCTTACCGGGAGCGTGCAGCAGTACGCCGGTATCGGTAGAGAGGCTCCAGTTGTTGTGCTTTCCAGAACCGTTGATGCCAGCAAAGGGCTTTTCGTGCAACAGGGCTCTGAATCCGTGCTTGCGTGCCACCTTCTTCATCAGCAGCATCAGCAGCATGTTGTGATCTACTGCCAGGTTGGTTTCCTCAAAGATAGGAGCCACCTCGAACTGGTTGGGAGCCACCTCGTTGTGACGTGTCTTGCAGGGGATGCCCAGTTCCAGTGCCTGAATCTCCAAATCCTTCATAAATGCCTGCACACGGTTGGGGATGGTTCCGAAGTAGTGGTCTTCCATCTGCTGGTTCTTGGCAGAGTCGTGACCCATCAGTGTGCGACCAGTGAGCAGCAGGTCGGGACGTGCAGAGTAAAGTCCTTCATCCACCAGGAAGTACTCCTGCTCCCAGCCCAGATTGCTCTGCACCTTCTTCACTTCGGGATAGAAGTAGTGGCACACCTCGGTGGCAGCCACATTCACGGCACGCAGGGTGCGCAGCAGAGGAGCCTTGTAGTCGAGAGCCTCACCGGTGTAAGAGATGAAGATGGTGGGGATGCAAAGGGTGTCGTCCATGATGAACACGGGCGATGTGGGGTCCCATGCAGAATATCCACGTGCCTCGAAAGTGTTGCGGATACCGCCGCTGGGGAAAGAAGAAGCATCGGGTTCCTGCTGTACCAGCAACTTGCCAGAGAATTCCTCTACCATGCCGCCCTTGCCATCGTGCTCTATGAAAGAGTCGTGCTTCTCGGCAGTACCTTCGGTAAGGGGCTGGAACCAGTGTGTATAGTGAGTAACGCCATTCTCAACAGCCCACTGCTTGATACCTGCTGCCACTGCATCTGCAATGGAACGGTCAAGACGGGTACCGTTGTCAATCACGTCAACCATTTTTTCATAAACATCTTTGGGAAGATACTTGTACATCTTCTCACGATTGAATACCTTCTTGCCAAAGTATTCATAGGGGCGCTCTGCGGGCGCTTTCACTTCAACGGCCTTTTTCTTGAAGGCCTCGCCTACAACCTGAAATCTTAAATTTGTCATTGTTTAAAAGTTTTATGTGATTGTATATTTCCTAATTCCTCTGTCGCTTCTATTGCAAACCCTCTCTACAAGATACAATGCTTCTGGTTTTCGGAACAGCGTATCTGCCACGCTGTTCCGAAAAAACGCTGATATAATGGAAGTTGACTAATTACGGTTTGAGGGTGAAGCCAAACACCATGTATGCCTTCTGTGTGTAGGGGTTGGCTGCCAACTGTGCAAACACGGGGATGCTGAAGGTAGGAGTTACCTTGATGTCCTTGCTTGCCTTGAGTGAAGCGTTGATGACAGCAAACTTTTCATTGCCACCATACACGGCAGAACTCTTGAAGGGAACGGCACCCACAGCAGCTACCCAATCCACACCACCAGCGGTGAAGGGAGCAGACACCTCTACATAAGAAGAGAAAGCACGTGTTTCTTCGCCATTGTCCTTGAGGCGATAGTCGGCTCCGGCAAAGTTGGTGTACCACTGGATGGCAGCAAAACCAAAGTCATAGCCCACATTGGCTTCAAAGATGTGATTGGTGCGATGGGCATCGTACAGGAAATAGCGACCGCCATCGTTGGCACCGCCGGTGAACCAGTAGTCGGTAACACCGATGTTGAATCCTGAGATAGAGTAAGCCAAGGTAAGGTCGAACTCCTTAGTGTCGGTGCTCTCCAATCCTACGTTGCTCCATGCGCTGAGCGAAAGACCTTTGTAGGATACACCCAGAGTGGGCTGAAAACTTACACCGCCCAAATCCTGACCACGCCAGATATAACGCGAAACAGCATCAGCAGAAACAGTGGCTTCCAATTCGTCCTGAGCACTTACAGTACTTACACTGGCCAGCAGCATCATGGCTGCAAGACCCAATCTTTTTACATTTTTCATAACCATTCAATTTTTTGAATTAAACTGCGTTTTATTTTGTGTTGTGTTGTGTTTGTCGTGCACCTCTGGCACGCTCTTTATGTTTGTGTTGTATGGTATTTATTTCAGCCATTTGGTCAGTCGCTCCATGGCCTCCTCGCAGTTATTGCGGTCGCCAAAGGCCGTGAGACGGATATAGCCCTCGCCACTTGGACCGAAGCCCACACCGGGTGTGCACACCACATGGGCATTGTAGAGCAACTGCTCAAAGAAGCGCCAACTGCCAGAACCATCGGGCGTCTTCACCCAGAGATAGGGGGCATTCTTTCCGCCAAACACCTGTATGCCCAGCGAGGTGAGTGTGTTGCGCATCATGGCGGCGTTGGTCATGTAGTAATCTATCACCTCTTTCACCTGCTCCTTGCCCTCGGCAGAATAGGTGGCCTCGGCTGCCTTCTGACTGATGTAGCTGGTGCCGTTGAACTTGGTGCACTGTCGGCGGTTCCACAAGGGGTTCAGGGGCACTCGTTCTCCGCTGATAGTGGCTGCCGTCAGTTCCTTGGGCACCACGGTGTAGCCGCAACGCACGCCGGTGAATCCGGCTGTTTTGGAATAGCTTCTGAACTCTATTGCCACCTTTCTTGCACCCTTTATCTCGTAGATGGAGTGTGGCACGTGGTCTTCACGGATATATGCCTCATAGGCGGCATCATAGAATATCAGCGTGTCGTTCTTCAGCGCATAGTTCACCCACTTGCGCAACTCGTCTTTAGAGATGACCGTTCCGGTGGGGTTGTTGGGATAGCACAGATAGATGATATCCACACGGCGGTCGGGTATCTGTGGAGTGAAGTTGTTTTCTGCCGTACAAGGCATGTACACCACATTGCTCCACTTGCCATCCTGCACCACTCCTGCCCTGCCTATCATCACATTAGAGTCGATATAAACGGGATAGATGGGGTCGGTTACACCGATACTGTTGTCCCATCTCACCAGCTCCTGTATATTGCCCGTGTCGCTCTTGGCACCATCGTTCACGAAAATCTCTGAGGGATCCAGATGTATGCCACGCGGCAGGTAGTCGTTCTTCACAATGGCTTCGCGCAGAAAGGGATAGCCCTGTTCAGGACCATAACCTCTGAACGTGTCTTTGCTACCCATCTCTTCCACTGCCTTGTGCATGGCTTCGAGCACGGCAGGGCACAGAGGCTGTGTCACATCGCCGATGCCAAGACTGATGACGTTGGCATGGGGGTGAGAAACCTTGAAGGCATTGACCTTCTTGGCGATGTCGGCGAACAGGTAGTTGTTCGGCAATTTCAGAAAATGTTCATTAACTAATGCCATATTTCGTTTCTGTTTTTTTGGTTATTATATTGAAGTTTGCTTTTCTTGTTCTTCCTGGGGCAGAGCTATCTCGCCCTCAAAGGCAAAGGCTGCCGGACCACTCATATACACGTGGTTGTCGGCTTCGCTCCATGCTATCTCCAGCGTGCCTCCATCCATCACTATGCGGGCCTCTCTGCCGTTTCTTCCTGTCACGGCGGCTGCCACCGCAGTGGCGCAGGCTCCGGTGCCACACGCCATGGTGATGCCACTGCCTCTTTCCCACACCCGGGTTCTGATGGTGCCCTGACCTGTGATCTGGGCAAATTCTATGTTGCAGCGCTCGGGGAAAGCGGGATGATGCTCCAACAGCACGCCCCACTTGGCAACGTCCATACTGCTGATATCGCTCACAAAGGTCACGAAATGCGGATTGCCCATCGACACAAAAGTGCCTTTGAACGCTGCACCCTCTACCTGTAATTCTATCTCGTGATTTTCATCAGGCTCAGCAGCCAGTTGGACATCGCTGGTCAATGCCGGCTCCAGCATATCCACCGTAACACTCTCCACCTTGTTATCCTTGTCAACGTGCAACTTCAGCACCTTCACACCAGAAAGAGTGAGCAACTTGATTTCAGTGGCACTGGTCATACCTTTCTCGTACAAATACTTGCCAATACATCTTGACGCGTTTCCGCACATCATGGCCTCTGACCCATCTGCATTGAATATGCGCATAGAGAAATCGGCCTCTGGCACGGGCGACTTCCCAATGAGCACCAAACCATCGCTGCCAATACCGGTGTGCGGAGCACTCCACTGTATTGCTGCAGCCTCTGGATTGCCGATATGCTCTTCCACCGTATTTATATAGATGTAGTCATTACCGGCTCCGTGCATTTTGGTGAAATGGATGGTTCGTGTCATTGTTTCAATCTTTAAACCCTAAACTATGTCTGTACTTATGTCTTTTCTCACTTGATGATAGATTTGAACAAATGTCGCTCTGTTTGGTTATTTGCTGACCTTTTGTTTCATTTCCACTGCAAAGATACGACAATATGTTATAATTTATAATGAAATTCGCCTCATTTTATTCTACTTTTTGAGAGAAAATTGCAAATTATTACAATTTTAATTCTTTTTCTTTCAATCCGTAAGCAAACCCTATTTCGTTTTTGTTATTTGTTAATTATAACCTAATTTCAGTTTCTTTTTGAAGTATTTCCTTTTGTAAAGCTAACACTTTGCAGTACTTTTGCACTCGAAAGTTATCAAAATGTTACACGATTTATTAAACTAATAGGAGAGGTAAACATGAAAAAGATTGAAGCAATCATCCGCAAAACAAAGTTTGAGGATGTGAAGGAAGCACTGCTTGCCGCCGACATTGAGTGGTTCTCTTACTATGATGTAAGGGGAGAGGGCAAGATGCGCCAGGCGCGTATTTACCGTGGTGTGATGTACGACACGAGTTGCATTGAGCGCATCCTGATCAATGTGGTGGTACGCGACAAGAATGTGGAGCGCACCGTTACCGCCATCCAGAAGTCGGCATATACCGGCGAGATTGGTGATGGACGCATCTTTGTGATACCCATTGAAGATGCCGTGCGCATCCGTACTGCCGAACGTGGCGATATAGCGCTATACAATGCAGAGCAGGAGAAGTAAGCACTGAACTCCTGTCAAGGTGGAAAACAGAAAACATTCCACCACCTTATCCCTGATGCACGTAATGATAAATAGGGAAAAATAACAACACAAACAAGCGTAATTTGGGATAATAACAACACAAACACAAAACACGGCGGGACTGGATAACGCCCGCACCA
>CALZNR010000020.1 GCA_945827565.1 uncultured Prevotella sp. | reverse complement strand
CTGATATCTTGTTCATGGCTTATTTTCTGATAAGTTTTTTCATTTTGGGGATTAAATAGCTTCCTGCATCCTTGAACAGCCAATTCTTGTGTGAACTGAAGAAGTCATTGATAGGACTGGAGGTACTGGTGTTGTGCACGGCCTCGCCATCCTTGAACAGCCACATGATGACACCGGCAGAGGTGAAGTCCTCGGAACCGTTGGAACTGAACAGGTATTCATTTGGATTGAGGGGATCGACACAGAGCACCATACCCGACTCCTCAGCCCACGACAGATAGCTGTCCTTGTTGTCGAGCAGACAGAGACGGATGGTATAGCCGGCTGCCTCGCCCAAATCCTGCTTGCTGATGGTCAGTCCGCCCTTGCTGCGTGAATATCCCATCACCACATCAAAGTTATCGTTAAGACCTTTCAGCAGATAGTGCTCGCCATCTTCATCCATCACGAGGGTGAGATTTTTGACATACATTGGTGTCTCCACGTCATTCTCATCTGTCACAAGGTATTCCAAGTCGTAGGTGCCCTCAAAAGCCTCAAACGGACTCCAGTTGAACGGCTTGCTGCACTCCATCTGGAGTGTGTTGCCATTGCTGCCCACTGAGGTAATCTTCTGGGTGGCCTCATCGAAAGTGAAAGTGCCGAACTTCTCGCCATTCACCACCAAGTCTTCATACATGCGGAAACCTTTAGTGGTAAAGGCAAACGAGGTCTTGACATCCTCTGCACTGTTGTGATCAGCATTGTCAGTCCAAGCGCCATGTACCTGTTTGGAAGAGATGGTGCAGGCATCCAGGTCTATGATGAAAGACACAGCCACGTCTCCCACAGTACCATGGGCACTACCGATAATCATCTGGTCTTTCAGTGCGTCAAGGTCAGCATAATACTGTGCTGGAGTACCTTCAAGTGGCACCATCTGCATCAAGCTACCTGTGCGCTTTCCTTTGAGCACCACCTTTTCGGGTGTGGCGCTCATCACGATAAACTCAAAATCGCCCTGCTTGCCCTGATAGGCTTCCGCGCTGGGAGTGGCCATGAGGTGCAGCACCTCGTTGTAACTGTCAAACGAGAGCACAGGACCGGCATCAGAGGTGAGTGAATATAAAGAGGTGGATTCCTCCTGCTTCTTCTCACAAGATGCAGTGACCTTCATCTCATTAGCGTCAAACTTCAAGATGAACGCATAGCTACCGTAGGCACGGTTGGTGCCTGCATAGTAGTCCATCACCCATCCGTTGGTGGCAGAGGCAAGCACATTGCGTGTCTGCTGCAAGTACGCATCCATGCGCTCTGTGGTGTTGGTGTCGAACTTGTTCTCAAAATCATCGTTACATGAGGAGAACAGCAGAGGCAACACAAAGAGGCTTGCAACTAAAAACTTTATCTTGCTCATAATCATTGTCATCATTTAATTTCTGTACTTGTCAAATCAATCTTACCGTCAATGATGTCTTGCTCACGTCCAAGGATAGACTCACGCATCACATCAAGGTCGATATTCCACACAGTGCTCATATAGTTACGGAGGATGTCAAGCTTCTGCTCTATCAGGTCACGACCGTTTGCCTTGGCATTCATGTCATAAACCAGTTCTCCACCTTCAAACTGCAGGTTGCCGTCGGCATCACGCAGTGCAGGGTGCTCTGCCAGCTTCATCCACTCCTCCCACTGCTCTGCCGTATTGGTAACGTAGTTGGAATACATCTCGGCAAAGTCTTCATCAGCTGCCTGCTGTGCATAGGCTGTGATGAAACCTCTTGAGAGATAGTCGCTGAACTCAGAGTTGAAGCACTTGTCAGACTTGTACTCTTTGAGGGTGATCAACTGGTAAGCTGCAGAGTAGTTGGTAGTCTGGTGCAGGATGTGGGTGAACTCGTGGTGAATCACGTGCAGGAAATAATTGTTCAAGCCTTCAATGCTGGAACCCAACTCATCTATATGGTTCAGTCCCATGAGATTGATTTTCTTACCTCCCTCGGCAGTACCCAACTCAAACGAGCCGTTGTTGCGGTAGTGGAACTCTCCTTCAAAGATGAACAGTTTTGGGAAATAGGTTCTCACAAAGGCGATGCCCACCTTGTCGGTGTAGGCGTCAATACAGGTGTACTTCAAGATGTGTGCCATCTTTATTGCCATCTCGTAAGAGCAGGGCACGGTGTAATAACCCTCGTCGTACTCGTTGTAATCGTAACGGTATTTTACCTGTATGTTGTAGGGGCGCAGGTAGTTCACCTCGAGCCATTTGTCAAGGTCGGTAACCTGCTGGGTGCCTGTCTTGAGGATACTCTTGTCAGAGAGATCATCCTCACTGCACGAAGAGGTGACAAGCAGTGCTGTTCCCATCAACAGCAACGAAAATATGATGTTCTTTTTCATTGGTCTTTTGTCTTCTTTTGTTTCGCGGAAAACCCGAATGCCTTATTTCACACTTACCAAGCGGTCTATTTTTACCGTCATGCCCTTGGCCTCAGCCTCTTGTCCACGTGGGTTAGGCTGGAAGCCGGCAGCAATCACCTTGAAAGGCACCTGCATGGCACAGCGTGGGTCACGCACGGCAAGATAAGGACTGTCTGAACCCATATAGCTATCGTAACTCACCATGATGAGGTTGGCATCAGAATCAATCATACGGCGACAGATTTCAATGCCGTAGCGCTTGATGTCTTGCCAGCGCATACCCTCGTGGATATTCTCCAGACGCTTGAAGTTGAGTAGGCACTGCAACAGGCACTCCTGATCGCTGCCCTCGGCATCAATCTCGAAACGGGGGTTGAGATGACGGCGCTGTGTGGGCAGTGTGATAGTATAGTACTGCAAGCGGGTGTAATAGTTCTTGATTTTCTCCAGTGTGAGCGGTGTGCTCTTCTTCACGTAGTTCTCCATCCAGATGTTCAAGTCTGCCAGCGCCTTGTCATATTGTTTCAGCATGATGTAGGCCTCGGCACGCTCAAGCAACAGGTTGTCGGCCTTGAAAGGAATCTCCACAGAGTGATAGAAACCCGTCTGCGACACCACATCGGTCATCTCGAACATGGCGGGAAGCTTTGCCACCAGCACCTTGTCGATGTTACCGCCAATGAACTGGAGCGAAGGACAGCGCATGTTCTTCAAGTCCCAGAAGTCGTTTTTGCAGTCCAAGGTCTCCTTGTTGGAGATGAAGGAGTTATGAGAGAAGCGCGACACCCAACCGTAGTTGCTGAACCAGAAGCCAGCCATGGAGTATGTGGGGGTGAGCATAAAGTTGCACTTGGCGCTCGACTTGACATAGGCCTGACTTCGGGGATCCATGTCGTTGGTGATACCAAAGCTCTCTTGTTCGTCCCAGTCGCGCAAAAGCGATTTGGGGTTGCTGCCCAGACACTGGGTGGCATACTTCACGGCAAGGTCCCACTTCTCATAAAACAGGTAGAACCGGGCGGCGAAAGCCAAGGCTGCCTGCGTGTTGAAATGGAACTTGGGCTGCTGATAATGGGTATCGCCTATCAGGGGCAGGGCCTCCTGAATATCCTTGTCTATCTTGGCATAAAGCTCAGCCATGGTGCCACGCTCGGTATTCTCGCTATAGAGTGTGGTCTCGGGCTTGGTGGCATAGGGCAGTCCAAGGTCAGAGGCTGCGTTCTTGCTGTCGTAGGCCTGACAGAACATGCAGGCAAGCCAGAAGTGTGCGTAGGCACGGCAGAGCAGAGCCTCTCCCTTTGCCTCTTTCAACTTGGTGGTGGTGGCACCTCCCAGCTCCTCAATAGACTGCAATGCCTGGTTGGCGGTGGCAGCAGCCTTATAGCCGTTCTCCCATGTAATGGAAGGACCGTCGTTATCGGTCTCTGTCACCTCTTTCCAGTAGAACACCTGATCGTAGAAACGCTCGTCGTATTTCAGGAATCGGGGGTCGCCCGACATGTCATCGGTGTTGTCCGACATCAGCTCCGACATCACAGAGATACCCGCTTCGGGGTAAGCAGAACCGAGCAGACTGATGATCTCTTCTTCGGTATCAATGACAGCACGGTTGTCGGGGTTCTCGTCGAGATAGTCATCGCAAGAAACCAGCAGACCGGCAGCAGCCACGCAGAGGCCGAAGTTTATTATCCACTTATTTGATTTCAATATTTTCATCTTCTTTTCCAATTAAAGGCCAAACTTCAGTGTAAGAGTGAATTGCTTGGGCATAGGAGTAGCCACACCACCAGCGTTGGTAAACTCGGGATCCTGTCCGTTCAACTTGCTGTCAGAATAGAGCAGGAACAGGTTGGTGGCCTGTAATTTCACAGAGAGGTTGTTGAGCGACAGTTTCTGTGTAAACGACTTGGGGAAGTCGTAAGCCACAGAGATTTCCTTCATACGGATGAAGTCGCCCTTAGCCACGCGCTCGGTAGAGTAGTTGTATGCCTGATAGGCAGTGGCGATGTCGGTCACGGTGCTGTTCTGCAGTTTGCTTGCTATCGCAGGCACGGTGGTATGCTGTTCATCGCCAGGCACCACCCAGCGGTTGTTAAACTCCTTGGGAGTGGCTGTAAGGTCGTCATAGGTGTTGTTGAACACGGGGTCCAGACGCACCACATTACCAAACGAGTAGGTCAGGAACACATTGAGTGTCAAGTTCTTGTACTTGAACATGTTGCCAAAGCTACCCACATCGGTAGGATCCACCGGACCGTCGTAGTGGAGGCACTGTCTCAACTTGTCGGGGTCGTACTCCTGCATATTGATGCCCGTAACGGTCACGTTGCCGTCTTGGTCAAGGAAGGTGGGCAGACCCTCTGAGTTCAGTCCCATGAAGGGGATGGAGAAGAGGCTTCGCTGTGGATAGCCCTCCATGGTGAATCCGGTACCTGTCACAAAGTCGTACATCCTGTTGTAGGTATTGAGCTGTGTCACTTCGTTAGACATGTGACTATAGATAAAGTCAGTGCTCCAACTGAAGTCCTTGGTCTTGATGTTCAATGTGTGCAATGCCAATTCCACACCGCTCGATTTCATCTTCGCCACGTTTCCGTACTTGCTGCCTTCACCGCCCACACCAGTGGTGTTGAGAATACCAATCAGGTCGTAGTTCCTACGGGTATAGGCATCAAAGGTAAGGTTGATGCGGTTGTTGAGGAAGCCTACATCAAAGCCGAAGTTGAACTCGTGCTTCTTCTCATAGGTCAGGTCCTCGTTTGCCAACTGGTCGATATAGAGCACACTCTCCTTGTCGCCTGCAGTGGGTCGCCAGGGGTTGTTCGACTTGATCACCACCGAAGAGTTAGTCACCCACGATGGTCCACGGTCGGCGGTAAGAGAGTACGACAGTTTGAAGGTAAGGTTAGACACCACCTTCGAGATTTTATCGTACCATGGTTCCTCGTGCACGTTCCATGCACCAGAGATGTTCCATGTAGGCATCCAGCGTGCGCTGCGGCTCTTACCCATACGGTTGGTACCCTCATAGCGGTAGGTTCCGGTGAGCGAATAGCGGCGCTTCCATGAATAGGTAGCCACACCCACAAAGGCGGCACTGCGCTCCTTGGTGTTGCTCAGAGAATAGTAGTCAGAACCCTCTTCCTGGGTTTTCTTGAACACGGCGTATGCCCACGAGGGTATCTCACCCATCTCGTACTGCATACCCCAGCCACGGAACCATGTGCTGTGACGCTCCAAACTGTTCACCTCCATAGCTCCGTAGAGGTTGAGCAGGTGGTCTTCGGCATACACATCGTTATAAGATGCCGAGAGGCGGAAGTCGTAACCCGACATGCGGTTGTCGGTACGGTCCATGATACCTCCGTTGGGCAGGATGGTCACCGGCAGGGCATAGATATCATCGGGGTCAGTGTAGAGATACTGGTTCTTGTCGCGGATGATGGCTGTGCCCATGGCACGGTAGGCCTGTGCCTGGTTAGAGTTGTCCTTGATGTTGTGCTCCTGTGTGGTGCCGCCATATTTCACGGCTGCCAGCGCAGTGAGTTCCACCTTCTTGATAGGCTTGTAGGAGAGCTGTCCCTGCATACGGAAGTCGAACACATTGAGGTCGATATAGTTGTTCTCCAACTCGTGGTGGATATTGAACGGCGCATAGTTACGTGTGTAGAACACGTTGGGGTCGAGTGTGCGCGAAGAGTTCAGCGCATAAGAATAGGGGTTGATGTCGAAAGCACGGCTCACCTCACCGGTCACGGGGTTGGTAGTGGCACTGATGGTACCGGGAGCCTCCTGCTTACGGTAAGAGGCGTTACCGATGATATTGGCAGTCACCTTGCTCGAAATCTTGTAGTTGGCATTGAAGTTGGCGGTATATCTCTCCACCTGGCTCTTCTCATACCATCCCGGGTCGTACATGGCACTGACAGAAGCACGGTAGGTGCCCTTGTCATTACCGCCAGAGATACTCACAGAGTGGGTGTGCTGGATAGAATTGGAGAACAGCTCCTTGAACCAGTTGGTGTTGCGATACTCCGCATCATGCAGATAGTCTGCCTTTGCCTCGGCTGTGTTGGCAAGTTCAAACTGTCCGGTGGTGGCGTTGTAGCTGTTCAGCATCTGGTACATCTTTCCATAGACACCACTGTTGGCTGCATTAGAGGTTTCTGAATAGTTGAGATATCCCTTCTGCTGCAACTCCTGATACACTCCCATCTGGTCTTGAGAGTTCATAATGTTGAAGTTGGCATAGCTGGGGATGAGACGCATAGAGTATTCACCTGTGTAGGAGAGACTGGTGCTGCCGGCCTTACCCTTCTTGGTGGTCACCACAATCACACCTGCCATGGCGCGAGCACCATACACAGAGGTGGCAGAACCGTCTTTCAGAATCTCGAAGCTCTCGATATCGTCGGAGTTCAATCCTGCAATGGCAGAACTAATCAGGGTGGTGGCATCACCTGAAGACAACTCGTCGGTGCTCACGTCCACCACATCCTCCATGATCACGCCGTCAACCACCCAGAGAGGTTTGGAGTTACCATAGATAGAGGTGGCACCACGCACACGAATCTTGGGTGCCGTACCAAAGGTTCCTGATACGTTTTGTACAGACACACCCGCTGCCTTTCCTTCGAGCGAGCGGCTGATATCTGCCACACCGTCTAACTTAGCTGATGAAGCGTCGATTTTGATAGATGAACCTGAAAACAATCGCTTGTCAACTTTCACCATACCCGTCACCACGACGTCCTGAAGTGTGGTGGCATCAGACTCAAGAACAATCTTCATGCCGTTCTTTGCCGACACCGTTTTTGATTTCATACCGATATAGCTCACTTCAAGTTTGGTGCCAGGCTTTACCGACAGGGTAAAATGTCCGTCGATGTCTGTGGCAGTACCCGTCTTCGTGCCTTTTACCATCACTGTGGCACCTATCACGGGCAGTCCATCTTCTTGAGCTATTACGGTTCCAGTAACCTTAGTTTGGGCGAGCACACTCCCTATCGAGAGGAAAAGGCACACCAAAACCATTGTTAATTTCTTCTCCATAAATACTCTAAAATTTACTTTGCATTAAAAAGAACAAGTTATAACTGTTTGCAAAATTAGTCAAATAAACTCCAACAGCCAAGAATAAATTAAAAAATTTACATAATTTATGCAATGCAAGAGACAAAACATTCATATTATCAGCATAAATATTCAAAATCGCTCATTTTACGTCCTTTTACGTTACAGTTTGCAAATTGCACGGTGCCACCCCGCCCCGCTCACAAACAGACAGAGCCGACAGGAGCAACCACCCCTAAGATGACTGCTGCTGCCGGCCCTCAACTGCTGTGACTCTTTACTTTACCAACACCACAAGGAACTTGCTGGTGCTCCAGAACACCTGCGGGTTGGTGATGCGCAGCACATACTGCTTGTTGGCATCACGCTGCAGGGTGTAACTGCTGGATGGATGCGAAGTGAGCATCTTGGCATAGCTGGAGTAGAGTTTGATTTCCCTATCCACACGGATGTCTATCCTGGTGAAGTAGTTGCGGTTGAATTCATCCTGCAGCACCTTGCCGTCCACCAGTATCTTCTGCTCCTTGAGTTCGCTCTTGGTGCCAAACACAAACCATGCGGTGTGCAGTTGCCTGTCTTGCGAGGTGATGGTCTGGGCCTTCTGCTCGGTTTCCTGGTTCAGTCGCTCCACGTTGGTGTTCAGTCCAGCTATCTGCTCGTCCAGTTCGGTGATGTGTATGTCCTTGGCATCCAGTTCTGCCCTCAACTGCTGCAACTGCTGGTCTTTCTCCTGCAACTGCAATGTCAGGTTCTCGATGGTTTTCTTCAGCTCTTCGCTCTTGAACGAACTCTCACGCAGTTGCTTCTGCAGTTTGCTGATGAGCTGTCTGTTCTGCTGCATCGTGCTCTGGATGTAGGTAATATTCTCGCGGATGCGCTCCTTTTGGTTCACACCCTCAGTGTCTTTGGCGGTGTTCACCCTGTTCTGGGCAGCATTGATTTCCTTGAAGCCGTTTTCTATCTCGTTGAGCGTGGCCATCATGTCATTGATTTCCGCATCGCGCTGGGCAATGATCTGGTTCAATGAGTCGCGCTGCAATTCAGCGGAGTTATCGACCTTTGCTTTGTCGTTTTTACAGGCAACGAGTGCCAAGGCAACGAATGCCATCATCATGAGTTTCTTCATATCACTTGTTTTTCTGTTGATTCTGTTTCGTTTATTCTTCTTCGTCGGGTTGCGCTCCCTTTCTTTGCTGTCGCTCGTGGCGCTTCTGCTCTTTGGCATCTGCTCCTGCCACCACCAGCACTATCTCGCCCCTCGGTTCTGTCTGCGTAAAGTGCTCCACCAGTTCTGCCAGCGTGCCTCTCACACTCTCCTCATGAATCTTGGAGATTTCTCTGCACACCGATGCCATGCGCTCTGCACCGAACACCTCTGCCATCTGCTGCAATGTTTTGAGCAGACGGTAGGGCGACTCGTAGAACACCACGGTGCGTGTCTCTTGCGCCAATGCCTCCAAGCGGCTCTGTCTGCCTTTCTTGGGGGGCAGAAAACCCTCGAACACAAACCTGTCACAAGGCAAACCGCTCGACACCAAGGCGGGCACAAAGGCAGTGGGTCCAGGCAGGGTGATCACCGTGACGCCTGCTTTCACCGCCTCACGGACAAGGAAGAAACCGGGGTCGCTGATGCCCGGGGTTCCCGCATCACTTATCAGTGCCACATTGGCACCTGCCAGCAAGCGCTGCACCACAGAGGCAGAGGTGCCGTGCTCATTGAACTTATGATGCGACATGAGTTTGTTGCTTATCTCAAAGTGTTTCAGCAAGATGCCCGAGGTACGGGTGTCTTCTGCCAATATCAAATCGGCTTCTTTGAGCACCCTCAATGCCCTCATTGTCATGTCTTCCATGTTGCCCACCGGAGTGGGTACGATATACAATGTGCCCATAACTAAGGGACAAATGTAACCATTTATCTGATATATTCAAAAAAAAGATGCCTTTTCTTTGCAATTTTTAAAACGTCTTTGTACTTTTGTCAACGGCTAACAAATCTACGGCACCCGCCATATATAAATATGTGTATAACCAAAGTGAACCGAACAACCCGCGCATGACAGATAAGACAATCACCTTCGACCGCTTTGTGAGATGGCTCTTAGCGGGTTTGCTTGTTCTGGGCATCATCTTCATCCTTCACTATCTCAGCAGTGTGCTGCTACCTTTCTTTGCAGCGTGGCTGTTGGCATACCTGCTCTACCCCATCGTGAACTTTGTGCAGCACAAGATGCACGTACCGGGCAGGGTGCTGTCTATCATCGTGTCGCTGCTGTTTGTCATCGCCGTTATCGGGGGCATTGTCTATATGATTGTGCCACCCATGATAGAGCAGTTTGAAAAACTGGGAGAACTGATTTCCAATCACATACAGAAACAGACACACATCGGCAACGTGCCCTTGGCCATCTCGCAGTGGCTTCAGGACAACAAGGAAGAGATAGAACGCTTTTTCAAGAACAAGGACGTGATAGACAGCATCCGCCAGGGGATGCCCAAGGTTTTTGCGGTCATCAGTCAAACCGCCAATATCGTGATGAGCATCGTGGCTTCGCTCATCACCCTGCTCTACATGTTCTTCATCCTGTTAGACTATGAGGTGCTCTCCAGCGGCTTTATCAGAATGTTTCCCAAGAAAAGCCGTCCCTTCTGGCAATCACTGATCAGCGATGTGGAGCACCAGATGAACAGCTACGTGCGTGGTCAGAGCATGGGGGCCTTCTGCATTGCCATCCTTTTCTGCATCGGCTTCACCCTCATCGGCTTTCCCATGGCAATAGGCATGGGCATTATGATTGGCGTGATGAGCCTCATTCCCTACGTACACTCCCTGGCACTGATACCCATCGTGTTCCTCTCTCTGCTCAAATCAGCAGACACGGGCGAGAGCTTCTGGATGATTCTCTTCTCTGCCTTGGCGGTGTTTGCCATCGTGCAACTGATTACCGACATGGTGCTCACCCCGAAGATTATGGGCAAGGCGATGGGACTGAACCCTGCCATCCTGCTGCTCTCGCTCTCTGTGTGGGGCGCACTGCTCGGCTTCATGGGACTTATCATCGCCCTGCCACTCACCACCCTGCTCATCACTTACTACAAGAAGTACATCACCAAGGAGGAAGAGGAAACGGCACAGCCAACCAAATAAGCAAAACGCACAAAACGCACAAAAAAGTGCCAAGAGTAAAAAAAACATCAAAATTATTTGGCAGATAAACAAAAAACACCTACCTTTGCATCCGCTAAAACAACGATGCGCTGTTTAAGTA
>CALZNR010000019.1 GCA_945827565.1 uncultured Prevotella sp. | reverse complement strand
CCAATATGTAAAGAAGAGATTGAAGATGATTCTCACTTCTGTGACCAGTGTGGTGAGGCCTTGCTTTATTGCAGCAAGTGTGGTAGAGTGGGGGTTGGTCGCAGGTGCACCTATTGTGGCGGCATGATGGTTTTCATCGGCGAACAGAAGCAGACGGCCTATAAGTCGGGTTCTCCCGTTGACATGTCTGCACAGATTTTCAAGGGTGTAACTTCCTCTACTCGTGGCTCTTCTTCCCTGTCTTTGCCCGGCAATGACAGGTCAATGCCCAAACTCATTCTTGAAAACACCAGCCTCAACATTAGGATAGAGGGCGTCTCGGGTGCCATTATAGGTCGCAACCAAGGACCGTATCACGAATTTTTTCAGAACAACAGGTATGTTTCCGGTGTCCATGCACAGTTGGTGTATAATCAAAGTAATGGGTGGTGTATTGTGGATAAACATTCCTCTAATGGCACAAAACTGAACCAGCGTTCAGTGCAGCCTGGCGTGTCAATGTCGCTGAAGAGTGATGACACACTGTCTATTGCAAACGTAAATCTTAAAGTCAGAATAGAGAACTAATCAATAAGGTAGAATAGATGAACAATGTTATAAAAGTTTCAACTTCATGCCAAATAGGATGTGTGCGTAGCGACAATGAAGATATGATATTGGTAAACGGCAAGTTTATCCGTAATGACAGCTATAGCACTTCCTTGCCGTATGATGATAAAAAAAACTGCCGAATGGTATTTGCCGTTGCAGATGGTATGGGAGGGCATCAGGCAGGAGAAGTAGCGAGTGAGCAAGTTCTCATTGATTTTAATTATTTTATAAACGATATGCCCAGCGGTTTGACTATCTGTGAGTTTGACGAAGCCATCATCAGGTGGCTTGATTCCATCAACAGAAAGATTCATTTGATGGGTATCAACACTCCTGAGCAGTCTGATATGGGCACCACTTTGGTGGCTTTAGTCTTTTATGAGAACAGGAAATATTGGCTCAATTGCGGCGACAGCAGGTTATATTTGTATAGAAACGGCGCATTGAGTCAAATCACGGTTGACCACTCTCTCAATACATTGGTGGGAGAGAAAAAACATTCCAACATCATTACCAATTGCATTGGTGCAGGGTGCACCACTTCCTATATCGATATTTACGATTTCACGCAGGATGTGATGCCAGGCGACGTCCTTTTACTGTGCTCAGATGGATTGAACGACATGATTTCTGATGAAGCCATTTCTTCAGTCATTCAGAATGGTGGCGATGCCACAATGCTTTGCAATGCTGCCATTGAAGCGGGTGGACGTGATAATGTATCTGTGTTGTTGTTGAATTTATAGAAGAGTAGAAGAGTAGTATGCCATTAAACTTGCCAGATAAGCTCCCTGCTATTGAGATACTTAAAAGGGAGAATATATTTGTCATTGACAGCAGTCGTGCGTCAAGGCAGGATATACGTCCGTTGAAGATTGTAATCCTTAATTTGATGCCCATCAAAATCACCACCGAAACAGATTTGGTCAGACTCTTATCCAATACGCCGTTGCAGTTGGATATACAGTTTATGAAGCTAAAAAGTCACACTCCCAAAAACACTCCCATTGAACACATGATGATGTTCTATCGTGAGTTCCAGGAAATGAAAGATGAAAAGTTCGACGGAATGATTATAACAGGAGCTCCTGTTGAAACCTTTGATTTTGAAGAAGTGACGTATTGGGACGAAGTTACAGCCATTTTTGATTGGGCCAAAACGCATGTCACCTCCACATTATATATATGTTGGGCGGCACAGGCCGGGCTGTATTATCATTACGGTGTTCCAAAATATAGTCTGCCAAAGAAGATGTTTGGTGTTTTCCCCCACAGTTCGTTAGTGCCTCAATTGCCCATCTTCAGAGGCTTTGATGATGTGTTCAATATCCCTCATAGCAGGCATACGGAGATAAGAAAGGAAGACATCTTGAAGAACAAGGCACTTACCGTTATCGCAGAGTCAGAGCAGAGCGGAGTGGGCATCGTGATGGCACGCAACGGAAGAGAGTTCTTCATCACCGGACACATAGAATATGCCCCAGACACGTTAGACAAGGAATATAAGCGGGATATGGGAATCCGCACCGATGTGGATGTTCCTGTGAACTATTATCCCAATGACGATTACCACCTGCCGCCTCGGGTTACGTGGAGGGCACATGCCAACCTGTTCTACAATAATTGGATCAATTACTATGTTTATCAGGAAACTCCATTTGATATAAGTAAGATTAAATGAGGTATTTAGAGCTCTTGGCTCCTGCAAAAGACAAAGAAACTGCTTTCTCAGCAATAGATGGTGGTGCTGATGCCGTTTATATGGGAGCAAGCCATTTTGGCGCTCGTGCTTCTGCTGGCAATAGCGTTGCCGATATTGCCGAGGTTTGCTGTTATGCCCATCTGTTTGGCGTGAGGGTTTATGTTACCGTCAACACTATTGTCTATGATGATGAGCTGAACGATGTGAAACAGCTGCTGAGCCAACTGAGTGATATAGGCGTAGATGCCTTGATTGTGCAGGATTGGGCTGTGGTGCAGATGGCAAGAGAAATAGGCTTGACCATCCACTCCAGCACTCAGGCAGATACCCGAACTGCTGATAAGGTGCAGTGGCTGCGGGCGCAGGGATATAAAAGGGTGGTGCTGGCCAGAGAGTTGTCCTTGGCCGAAATCTCTGCCATACATGCCCAGTGTCCTGACACTGAGTTGGAAGCATTTGTACATGGCGCCTTGTGCGTGAGCTATAGTGGTCTGTGTTATGCTTCTCAGTATTGTTTCAATCGTTCTGCCAATAGGGGAGAGTGTGCACAGTTTTGTAGATTGCCATTCGATTTGGTAGATGCCGATGAGCAGGTTATTGTCAGGCAGAAACATCTCTTGTCGCTGAAAGATATGAACCGCCTCGAATGGATAGAGGAAATGGCAGAGGCTGGAGTGTCTTCCTTTAAGATAGAAGGCAGACTGAAGGATGTGTCGTATGTCAGGAACGTCACGGCAGCATACAGTGCACAGCTTAACAGTTTGGTGCAGAAATATCCGCAATTATATCGGCGCCAGTCTATCGGAAAGTGCAGTCTTTCTTTTGTGCCCGATGTGAATAAGACATTCAACAGAGGTTTTACAGATTATTTCCTTCACGGTCAAAGAACAGAGGTCTATTCTTTCTTGACACCTAAAAATCAGGGGGTGCTTATTGGAAGGGTAGAAAAAGTCAATAAGAATGTTCTGGTTGTTTCCGGTAACGCACGGTTGGTCAATGGTGATGGCTTGTCGTATGTGGATGAGTCGGGGCAATTGAGGGGCTTTAGGGTCAACAAGGTGCTGGGCTCTGATTGTGCAGTCCATGGTGAGAGACAGCGAACTGTAAGGAGCTCTTCCTTGCAAACTATTGAGGCATTTGGTGTGAATTTCCCCACCTCTCTTGTGGGTAAGTCATTGTACAGAAACAGTGACCAGAGTTTTCAAAACAGTGTTCTTTCCGACAAGGGCAAGAGAACCATCCCTATACGTCTCACGTTCAGCAGTGTGCCGCAGGGTTTTGAACTCATTGCCGAAATCCTTGACACAGATGTGAGATGCAGTCTGCTTGTGGAAGCGCAACACGAAAATGCACGCAGCAGTCAGTCTGAAAACATAAGGGCGCAACTCTCCAAATGGGGCAATACGGTTTTCAGTTGCCAGCAAGTGGTGGTGGCAGATAGTTTTCCTTATTTCATACCTTCAAGCAAACTGTCGGCATTGCGCAGGGATATGTGTGACCGTCTCTATTCCATCTTGCGCAGCAAAATGCCTATATCAGGTTTCAAAGATTTGGTGAATGATGGGGATTTTTCAAGCTCTTTAACCTGTTCATTGAATGATAGATACGAGCCTTCGTTCTCCTATATGTACAATGCCTCTAACCATGTTTCTCGCGAGTTTTACAAGTCACAGCAGATAGAGGCAGATGCTTATGAAGTTCATCCGGCAAAGAATGTTCCGTTGATGCAGTGCAGGCATTGTGTGAAGTATGCCTTGGGCTATTGCAGGAAAAATGGAGGCAAGCAAGCTCCTTGGACCGAACCTCTGTCATTGAGATTGGCAGATGGCAGAAAGTTCAGATTGCAGTTCGATTGTGTGAAGTGCAAGATGAATGTGTTGGCTTTCTCCCTGCTTATGTTGCTGGTCTTTACTTTCTCTTCGTGCTATCATGGCAGAATACAGACGCAGGGACCATCGTTGGGGTACAACTTCGTGGTTCGCGGCGATTCCATGGTCCTGTCATGTCAGTCGCCCGATGAGTTGCCTTTCGATTCCGTAACTATTTATCCTGGTGATAGGGTGGTGGTGGCTGAATATATCACCATAGACAGCGCTTCAGAGAGCAAGGTATGGATCAAGGTGGCACGCGACCAACTGACCCAAGGTTGGATTTCAGAGAGTGTGTTGTTGGACAATGTAGATCCTGATGACCCCATCTCTCAGTTCATCAGCACCTTCTCAAACACCAAGATGCTGATTGTGCTTGCCTTGCTTGTGTGTGCCACAGCCGCCTATGGACTGAGACTGCTGCACAGGCGCAACGCCTACATCGTGCATATACGTGATATTTCCTCCATTTTCCCGACCCTGCTGGTATTGTCGGTTGCCACATCTGCCACGTTGTATGCCACCATTCAGCATTTTGCAGAAGAAGAGTGGAAGCATTTCTTTTATTATCCTTCCTTCAATCCCTTCTCCTTACCTCTTCTGTTATCCTTGTTCCTTATTTCTATTTGGGTGATGATCATTTTGGCCATTGCTGCCGTTGATGATGTCATTCACAAGCTCCCCACCGCCGATGCCCTGCTGTATCTATGTGGTTTGGTGGCAGTTTGTGGAACCAACTACGTGGTGTTCACCATCTCCACACTCTATTATGTGGGTTATCTGCTGCTGCCGGCGTATGTGTTCTTCTCGCTCTTCCGATACCGAAGTCACGGCTATCACAGGTATATCTGTGGCAACTGTGGGGCAGAACTCACTCATAAGGGAGTGTGTGATAAGTGTGGAATGATGAACAAGTGAATCTCCCAAGCCTAATCTTTCAGCTTGGGCAGGGCGATGTGGTATCTCACAGCCACCAATCGTATGACACACGTAATCAGAAAACTGCACATGGTGGCAATCTCTATGGGAAATCCCAAGGTAACGATAGCCCAATATGACACGCCGCCAAGCACACAGGCGGTGGCATAAATCTCTTTCTGAAAAATCACAGGCTCGTTGTTCAGCAGGATGTCTCTAATCACACCTCCTGCCGCTCCTGTGATACATCCCATGATGATTGCCACCCAATAGGGCTGGCCAAAGGCAATGCTTTTCTGAATACCTGCAATGGTGAACAGTGCCAGCCCAAGCGTGTCAAAAACAAACCAGGCATTTTTGAGCCGCTCCAGATGCTTTCTGCAGACGATAACAAACAATAGGGCAAAAGCGGTACACAGCAGGTAGAAGGGGTTGGTGGTCCAAAACGGACTGGTGCCCAGCATCACATCCCTGATGGTTCCGCCACCGATAGCCACTGCCACTCCGCAAACATACCCGCCAAACCAGTCAAAGTGTTTGGCTGCTGCATGTCTGATGCCGGAGATGGCAAATGCGAAAGTACCCAGAAATTCCAGCACTTGCTGTATGAGTGATAAGTCCTGCATCCTTTTTTTATTTGTTCTTCTTCTGTCCGCCTCTATGCTTGTTGCCGTGGCTGTGCCATCTCTTTTTTACTTTGCGCTTCTCTGGCTCTTCTGCGGTATATTCCGGTCCGGTGCCGATATGTGAGGGCAGTTCAAGTTTCTCGATCTCTTTGTTCAGGAAGGATTCTATTTTTCTGAAATACTTGATGTCCAGTTCATTTATCAGTGTAATCGCCTTGCCGTCTCTTTGCGCTCTTGCGGTGCGACCTATGCGGTGCACATAGTCCTCCACATCTTTTGGCACGTCATAGTTTATCACCAGGTTGATGTCGTCAATGTCTATGCCTCTTGCCACGATGTCGGTGGCAATCAGCACATCATACTGTCTTGACTTGAACTTCAGCATGGTTTCATCCCTTTCCTGCTGGGTCAGGTCGCTGTGCATTTGTCCGCAGTTTATTTTGTTGCGTATCAGTGCTTTATACACTTCCTTCACCTTGTCTTTCTTTCCTGCAAAGATGATGGAGCGGTTCAGTGCTCCGCTTTTCGAGAGCTCATTGATAATGTCGAGTTTCTGGTTCTCGTAGCACACATACGCCTGTTGCTGTATCTTTTCTGCAGGTTTGGTCACTGCTATTCTCACTTCCACGGGGTTTCGTAGCAGGTTTTTTGCCAAAGTCCTGATTTTGGGTGGCATGGTGGCAGAGAACATGATGGTCTGGTGGTTGGCTGGCAGTTTGCTTGCAATCTGCAATATATCGTCGTAGAAACCCATGTCCAGCATCCTGTCGGCTTCATCCAATACAAAGAAGCTCACCTTTCCCAGATTCACATTGCCCATCTTGATATGACTTAAAAATCGTCCGGGAGTGGCAATCACGATATCAGCCCCCATCCTCAAACTCTTTGTCTCCTGGTCATATCTGTTACCGTCGTTTCCTCCATATACGGTGATGCTGCTCACTCCATCTACGTAGTAGCCAAAGCCTTGCATTGCCTGGTCAATCTGTTGTGCCAGTTCGCGTGTGGGCGACATGATGACGCAGTTGATGGCGTCTTTGGGATAAACACCATCGTCTATCAAACTGAGTATGGGCAGAAGGTAGGCAGCTGTTTTTCCCGTACCTGTCTGTGCTATTCCGATGAGGTCGTTATAGTTCAAGATTTTTGGGATACATTGTTCTTGGATGGGTGTACATTCATCGAATCTCATGTCGTAGAGAGCGTCCAGGATATTGTCGTTCAGGTCCGTTTCTTCAAATTTCATTGCGGTCTAAATGATGGGTTGTCTATTGCGTTGTATGGGAATGATTTTGGAATTAGTTCGGTGCATGCTTATAGCAGAAGTAGGCGATGAAGGCGTACAGGATATTGGGTATCCATGCTGCCAGGATGGGCGGCGTGTCTGCATTGATGGCAAAGGTGGAACTGACGGTTTGCAGCAGGATATACGAGAAACTCAGTCCCATGCCAATACCAAGATACAGTCCCATGCCTCCTTTGCGCTTGCGTGCACTCAGGCTGGCTCCGATGATGGTCAATATAAACGATGCGAAGCAAGAGGCTATGCGCTTGTGATACTCCACTTCGTATTGCACCACATTGCTCGAACCTCTGTCTTTTTGCTTGTTGATGTAGCGCTTCAGTTCTGGACTGGTAAAGGTCTCCTGCTGTCCTTTGCTGAACACCAAGTCCATGGGTTCCATCACTATCATGGTGTCCATCTCCATGCCCGAGACGATATGCTCGCGTTTGCCTTTCAGCGTGCGTATCTTGTAGTTGATCACCTTCCAGTGGTAACGGCTGTCTGAAATGGTGTCGTAGCGTATCACATTGGCCGTCATGTGGCTCACCAACTTCTTCTTCTCAAACTTGTCGAGCGAGAAGCCGTATCCAGTCTTCGTCTTGTCGTCGTATTGCGAGATGTAGGCTATCACGCCCTTGTCCACCTGCAACTGCACGTTGCTTGCCGAAGTGTTTTTCTTGTTGTTCTTGTACAGCGATTCAAACTCTTGTCTCACCACAGTGCCTTTGGGGATGATGTAAGAACCAAGGTAGAAGTTCAGCACAGAGATGAGAGCCGCCGAGATGATGTATGGGCGCAGCAGGCGTTTGAAGCTCATGCCACACGCCAGCATGGCAATGATTTCTGAATTGCCTGCCAGTTTTGAGGTGAAGAATATCACGGCAATGAATACAAACAGCGGACTGAACAGGTTGGCAAAGTAGGGCACAAAGTTGGCATAGTAGTCAAACACAATGGCGCGCAGCGGTGCATTGTGCGTGGAAAACTTTGCCAGGTTTTCATTGACGTCGAAGACAATAGAGATGGAGATGATGAGTATGATGGAATAAAAATAGGTACCGATAAACTTCCTGATGATGTACCAATCCATGCGCTTGATGTATTGCAGGGGATTGATGTATGCCATCCCACGCCACAAAGCTTTGCCTATATACCTATAGTCTTTCATCCGCTGTTATCTTCTATTGCCCAGTTCTGCTACAACTCCTCTCTTCCAGGCAGTAAAGTCGCCTGCAATGATGTGCTCACGTGCATCTCGTACCAAACGCAGATAGAAGGCCAGGTTGTGAATACTTGCTATTTGCATGGCAAGCAGCTCCTTGGCCTTGAACAGATGGTGCAGATATGCCTTGGTGTATATCCTGTCCACCTCGCATCCGTTGCTGTCGATGGGCGTGAAGTCGTTTTCCCATTTCTTGTTTCTCATGTTCATGGTGCCCTCGTAGGTAAACAGCATTGCGTTTCTTCCGTTGCGTGTGGGCATCACACAGTCAAACATATCCACGCCTCGCTCTATGGCCTCCAGCAGATTCTGTGGTGTGCCCACTCCCATCAGGTAGCGTGGCTTGTTGGTGGGCAGAATCTCGTTCACCACCTCAATCATTTCATACATTATATGCGTGGGTTCGCCCACCGCCAGTCCTCCTATGGCATTGCCCTCGGCATCCTTGTCTGCCACATGCTTTGCCGCTTCCTGCCTCAACTCTTTGAAGGTGCAGCCCTGCACAATGGGAAACAGTGCCTGATGGTGGCCATACAGGGGTGAGGTTTCGTTGAATCGCTTGATGCAGCGGTCCAGCCAGCGCTGTGTGAGCTGAAGACTTTTCTTGGCATACTGGAAGTCGCTCTGTCCTGGAGGGCACTCGTCAAATGCCATCATAATGTCTGCTCCAATCAGCCTTTGCGTGTCTATCACATTCTCTGGTGTGAAGACATGCTTAGATCCATCTATATGCGAGCGAAACTCACAGCCGTTTTCGTTCAGCTTGCGTATCCCGGTGAGCGAGAAAACCTGAAAGCCGCCAGAATCCGTAAGAATGGGCTTGTCCCATCCTATAAACTTGTGCAGGCCATGGGCTTGATAAAGGATGTCTGTGCCGGGTCTTAAATACAAGTGATAGGTGTTGCCCAGGATGATTTGAGCGTTGATCTGTTTTTCCAGTTCAGAAAAATGAACCCCCTTCACGCTGCCACATGTACCCACAGGCATAAAGATAGGCGTGGTAATGGAGCCGTGGTCGGTAGTAATCACTCCGGCACGTGCGTTTGAATTGGCGTCAGTATGTACTAAGTCAAATTTCATTTTTCTTCTATCTCAAATGTCGTGGGATGATCTACTAACTCGTTGGTCAGGGCAAAATCCCACACGTCTTGGATGTTCTCCACATAGTGAAACTCCACTCCCTGCAGATATACGCTGGGTATTTCGTCTATGTCTTTCTTGTTGTCAGCGCACAGCAGAATGTGGGTAATGCCAGCCCGTTTGGCTGCAAGAATCTTCTCTTTGATACCTCCCACGGGCAGCACTTTTCCGCGCAGGGTTATTTCGCCTGTCATGGCAGTATTGCTGCGCACCTTGCGCTGGGTGAGCGCTGATGCGATGGATGTGGCAATGGTGATGCCTGCCGACGGACCGTCTTTTGGGGTTGCTCCCTCGGGCACATGGATATGTATGTTCCAGTTGTCAAATATCCTGTAGTCCAGGTTCAGCTTGTCGGCATGTGCTTTTACATATTCCAGGGCCAGCATGGCCGATTCCTTCATCACATCACCCAGATTGCCAGTCAGCGTGAGCTTTGAACCCTTGCCCTTGCTCAGGCTTGTCTCTATAAAAAGTATCTCTCCACCCACACTGGTCCATGCCAAACCCGTCACCACTCCAGCGTAGCTGTTGCCTTGGTAGATGTCACGGTAGTAGGGTGGCTTGCCCAGGATGCTCTCTATGTCGTTGTCGGATATTTTCTTGTAAGGCATGAGGCTGTTGACGGCATATTCGTAAGCCACCTTTCTGAACACCTTGTTGATTTGTTTTTCCAGCTGTCTCACACCGCTCTCGCGTGTGTATTGCTCAATGATTTTCACAATGGCAGATTTTGACAGACAAAGTTCCCTTTGGTCGCCCAAACCCGTGTTCTCTTTTTCTTTCGGTATCAGGTGACGCTTGGCTATTTCTGTCTTTTCCTCGGTGATATATCCGCTCACTTCTATCAACTCCATACGGTCGAGTAGGGGCTTGGGAATGGTGTTCAGGTCGTTGGCAGTGGCGATAAACAGCACCTTCGACAGGTCGTAATCCACATCCAGATAGTTGTCGTGGAAAGCCGTGTTCTGTTCGGGGTCCAGCACCTCCAACAGTGCCGAGGCTGGGTCTCCATGGATGGTGTTCTGGGTTATCTTGTCTATTTCGTCCAGTACAAATACGGGGTTAGACGATTCTGCTTTTTGTATGCTCTTGATAATTCTTCCCGGCATGGCACCGATGTATGTGCGTCGGTGTCCTCTGATTTCCGATTCGTCGTGCACACCGCCTAAGGATATTCTCACGTACTTTCGGTTCATTGCCTTTGCAATGCTTTTTCCCAAACTTGTTTTTCCTACACCGGGGGCGCCATACAGGCAGATGATGGGCGATTTCAGGTCTCTTCTCAACGACAATACTGCAATGTGCTCCAAGATGCGTTCCTTCACCTTCTCCATGCCATAGTGGTCGCTGTTGAGTGTCTTCTGCACTTTCTTCAGGTTGATGTCGTCTTTGGTGTAGTGCCCCCATGGCAGCGAAACCATTGTCTCAAGGTAGGTCAGCTGCACATTGTAGTCTGGGCTCTGTGGATTCAGGTTGTCC
>CALZNR010000018.1 GCA_945827565.1 uncultured Prevotella sp. | reverse complement strand
CGAACATTGCCAACATGGCTAACCGCATCATCATACTTGAGAGTGGTGCGGGCAGTGCTACGAGGATAGAGGACATACGCATCGAAGCAGGCAGCACCGCTGACAACCAGCCAGTGTATGACCTGCAGGGCCGCAGACTCTCCTTTGCTCCCCAAAAAGGCATCTATATTATAAACAACAAGAAAATCATCAAATAACATCCGAAAACCATGAAAAAGAAGGAATATATAAAACCACAAATCGAAATGATGGAATACACTCCCACCCAACTGCTGATAGATTCATCATCAATTCAGATTCCCTTCACGGAAGAAGTAGTCGAGGAAGCAGATTGATTCAGTCAAACAGTTTTAATCCAAGCCCAAACCTCTCTTATGACTGGTTTGGGCTTATTTTTGGTACGCTCGGCATGAGCATTGTCTAACGTGTGCAAGTCCCTAAGCCACCCTAAAAGCGGGAAAGCTATAGCCCAAGGCAAGGGTGTCCATCGCGAGGTAGAATCTGAAGGAAGCCGGCGGCAAACATCTGGCCCAACGAACAGGAACTTCATACAAGGCATTTGACCGTGGATGAGATTGCCAAACAGATCAAAGTCCCATAGCTATTAGGAACGGTTGGTGTAAATGGAGTGGGTATAAGATGGAGAAACACCATGTATCGGATGGCAGAAGTGTTATTTTGAGGGGGATGAAGGCATTATTCTGACGATCAACATTCGTTGAGTTCCCTCTGTTATCCTGTAATGCTGGTCAATACGTTCATTGATGAGCCATAGGATTTTGCCATTGACATCTTCAAGCAACAGCTGGCTACGTTTGTGATACAGGGACATCTTTCGGTCTCTGAGGTAACTATTGACCAGTTTGGACCTGCTCATGCCAAAAGGTGTAAATCTATCTCCATTCTTTACACCACGCAACATCAGAGGAAATCGAATGAATGTTGCATCAAGACAAGCGACATGCCTATCTTTTGAAACGATGAAACCGTCTTTTTTCTCCTCGTATTCCACACTGATTTTCATTCCATTAGGCAGTTGATAGGTACCCGTATCAGGCAGACGGAAATCGTTGAAATGAGGCAAAACGGGATACACAGCTATCATGTTGCGTTCTACATATACCTCATAATTTGATGAAAGGAATGTTTTGGTGGTAACAGACGTTCCCGTTCCACTTTGTCTTCCCATTTGCTGAACCATATGGATGCACTGCTGTATCTGTGTGTGGTTGAATCCTTTGTCAATCAGCAATTCAAATAAAAGATGTGGCCATCTGTCTTCTTGCAACAGTTTGTGTAGATGGATGGTGATGCCATTATCTTGATAATTACAGAGATTTTGAAGCTTTTCATGGACATACTGATGGTAAAATACCGACACATTATTTATATACTCTGACAATCTCAATATGCCCTGTTCCACATTGGGGTTGATGGTTTTGAGCAACGGCACCACATGATGCCTGAACATGTTGCGTGTGGCATCGTCTTCAAGATTTGAACTGTCGGTAACGTATGACTGATGTTCCTTGTCAAGGAAAGCAAGAATCTCTTGTTTGCTTACACAGAGCATAGGTCTGACAATGCACCCCGACATAGGTTTGATGCCCACCAAGCCTTGAAGACGTGTGCCCCTGACAATATTCATCAATACGGTTTCTACTTGATCGTCTATGTGATGCGCCACACAGACGGTGGCTGCACCAACATCTTTTCTTAAACGTTCAAAATAATCGTACCGAAGATTTCGTGCCGCTAATTCAATGCTTATTTGGTGCAATTCAGAATATGTAACTGTATCAAAATGTGCGATATATAATTTTATATTTAAAGTGTTACATAAATCTTTAACAAAGGTCTCATCCCTATCAGATTCCTCTCCTCGGAGATGGAAATTGCAGTGAACAGCCTCTAAGTTATAACCCAGTTTATGCAACACTAAGAGCAGAGCCACGCTGTCTGCCCCTCCACTCAGTGCCACCAAATGCAGCTGTTCCTTGGATAGCAGGTTATTGAGAGCGATGAAATCTGCAATCTTATTCAACATAGAGCACAAGTCCCTTGAGATATTCTCCTTCTGGATGGTAAATATTTATCGGATGGTCTGCCGGCTGATGCAACTGGTGCAAAATCCTGACATTTCTCTTTGCCAGAGTTGCAGCAGTAAACACGGCATTTCTAAAATGTTCTTTGGATACAGCCTGACTGCATGAAAAGGTGAAAAGAATGCCGCCCTTGTCTATCTTTTCCATTGCTTTGGCGTTCAAGCGGGTGTAGCCTTTCAGCGCATTGTGAAGTGCCATCCTGTGTTTGGCGAATGCCGGTGGATCCAAAATAATCAGATTATATTTATCGTTCACTTTTTCCAAATACTTAAAGGCGTCTTCACAGAACCCTGTATGTCTTTTATCCTCAGGAAAATTGAGATGGATGTTCTTTTCTGTCAGTTCTATGGCTTTGGCGCTGCTATCCACGGAATGTACTATTTCAGCTCCGCCTCTCATGGCATAAACAGAGAAACCACCAGTATAGCAGAACATATTGAGCACCCTTTTTCCTTTGGAATAAGACTCCAGCAGTGACCTGTTCTCACGCTGGTCTATGAAAAAACCTGTTTTCTGCCCTTTTAACCAATCCACATAGAAACGCAGCCCATTTTCCAAAGCAATATTGTCACTACACTGCCCATAAATAAACCCATTCTCCAGTCCGTCTCCCACCTTGAAAGGCAATGTGGTTTCGCTCTTGTAATAGACACTGTCAATCTGCTTGTCCATCACTTCCACAAGAGCCTTGGCAATAGTGTCTTTTTGCAAGTGCATACCGATGCTATGGGCCTGCATCACCGCTGTTTTATCATAAATATCTACAATCAGTCCTGGCAGATTGTCGCCTTCACCATGCACCAATCTATAGGTGTTGTTGTTGGCAGTATCGGCAATTCCTATGGAGTTTCTCATCTTCAGTGCAATAGAAAGTTTTCTGCGCCAAAACTCTTTATCAATCTCAATATCTTCAAACGACAAAATTCTTACGGCAATGGAACCTAACTGAAAATGTCCAATGGCGATGAAATCGCCAGAATTATTGCACACTCTCACTATCTCTCCCTCTTCAATAGGTTCACTCAGAGAAGCGATGGCACCAGAGAAAACCCATGGATGAAATCTTCTGAGACTTTCTTCCTTGCTTTTTTTCAGTCTAACTGTTTTTTTATTCATCTTGTTGTGGTTCGTTTGTTTCGAATAAATCATAGTCCTTGCTCTCGTTCAGGCGCATCAATTCCTCGTAAATCACAATACACGCCCATGCATCCGTTGCTGCATACACTTTTTGCTTGTCAGATAACACATCGGCCTGCCAATTAGATAATTGCTGTGCCTTGCTGATACGCATACCAAAGAGATTGGCATACAGTTTTTGCAGACTCATATCCTCAATCCCTATCTCCTTGACAACATTTTGTAGATCAATAAAAGAGCCTGCCTGAAATTCTCCTCTCTTATGCAGCATGTGTAAATCGTCGTGGAGTGATAATCCCACCTTTGGCACAGTTCTGTCCATGAGTAACCGAACAACAGAGGGTGAAAGTCCTAAATAGTTAAGCCTAAACAAGAAGCATAAATCGTGTGTTGCCACCTGCAGTAGTGCTACCTGATGTATCACACCACGTTTAAATGTTGGCTTTGTCTCGGTATCAATGCCCAAGATAGGTTGAGAGAGCAGGAAATCCACTGCTCTACTTGCTTCTGATTCAGATATTACGGTGATGATTTTACCTTCAAACCGTATGAGGGGCAAAGTGCTGATAATCGCCTTGTTGAATTTCTTGTAAATTGTTTTTTTCATTTATCTGTTACTCTTCGGTCTGCAAAATTACAAAAAATAAAGTGTTTTGTTCTCCTATTTCTTTTTTTTCCACTAAATTTGCAGGATGTTTACAGGATTCACCGTAAACTATTTCATCCGTTTTACCGAAATAACTGCATAGTTCAGACAATGGCAAAGAAGAAATCAGCAAATAATTCCAATACCCAATCCCTACTGCAAGTGTTAAATGTGAAAAACGTGTTCGACAATGAGAAGTTTGTCTTCTTCTCTGGTATTGTCTTGTTGGCAATAGCAGTGTTCTTCATTATGTCGTTCATCTCTTTCTTCAGTACATGTGAAGCGGATCAGAGTCTCATCTTATCACCTCAGAAGGATGACATGCTCAACACACAGCGGGAGTTTCTGAACAGTTGCGGTTCCATCGGTGCTTACGTTTCCTACTTTTGCATCAAGCAATGCTTTGGTATTCCGGCGTTCATCATTCCCCTGTATATGATATTGGTGGCAGTCAACGTGATGCACGCCTACGATGTTAAACTGCTCAAATCATTTCTCGTTTTGTCCATTGTGATGATATGGTTTTCCGTAGCACTGGCAAAATTTGTTACGCCTTTGTTTAGCAGTACCTGTTACAATCCAGGAGGAGACCATGGCAAATATATAGTCCAGTTTATTGAGGCATTGTCAGGCACTACAGGCCTGACAGCCATACTTGCTATTACAGCCATTGGATTTCTAACCTATTTCAGTGCGAAGACAATTGTCATTATCCGCAAATGCCTGAATCCAGAGACTTTTAGAAAGCGTATCCAGTTTTCCATCAGTTATGGCAATGGTGATGTTGAAACAGAGGAGGTGAAGGACAAGGAATTGGCATCATCCAGTACAGACATTGCAGAAGAAATACCATATGATATTGCAGAGGAACCGCAGGATATGGACAATAGCTTCGGTGACGAAAATAGTGAAATGGCAGAACCACGTGAACTGATTGATGAGATAACTTTGGACGACACTGAGGATACGAACAGGAAAGAAACCGCTCAGACTGCTTTAGACAACGGTGTGACTATGGAGATAGAAGTGCCTCAAGAGCAAGAAAAGGCCACAGAGGCAAGTAATGATACTGCATTGGAAAGTTTGGCACCATACGACCCCAAGAAGGATTTGGAAAACTATCATTATCCCACTCTTGAGTTGCTGAAAAAATACGAAAGCAACACGAATCCAAGTATTGACAGAGAGGAGCAAAACAATAATGCCAAGCGCATTACAGAGGTGTTAAGAAACTTCGGTGTGGAGATAAGTTCCATCAAGGCCACTGTGGGTCCCACTATCACACTCTACGAAATAACACCTGCACAGGGTGTCAGAATTTCAAAAATCAGAAATCTGGAAGACGATATAGCATTGAGCCTCTCTGCACTAGGCATTCGTATCATTGCGCCAATACCCGGCAAAGGAACCATTGGTATTGAGGTACCCAATGCAAAACCTAACATCGTTTCAATGGAAAGTATTCTGAATTCAAAGAAATTTCAGGAAACAACCATGGAGTTGCCATGCGCCATAGGAAAAACCATCACTAACGAGGTGTTTATGTTTGACCTCGCACGTATTCCACATCTTTTGGTGGCAGGTGCCACAGGACAAGGAAAGTCTGTGGGACTAAATGCGATCATCACTTCCTTGCTTTATAAAAAACATCCGGCAGAAATGAAAGTAGTGCTCATTGACCCCAAGAAGGTGGAGTTCAGCATCTACAGCACCATTTCAAAGCATTTCCTTGCGATGGTTCCTGATGACAATAATGAGCCTATTATTACCGACAAGGACAAGGTGATATACACATTGAATAGTCTGTGTAAGGAAATGGACACACGTTATGACTTGCTCAAGGAGGCTGGTGCAAGAAATATCAAGGAGTATAATCAGAAATTTGTTGCAAGAAAGCTGAATCCTGAGAAGGGTCATCACTATATGCCTTACATCGTTGTGGTGATTGATGAATTTGGTGATCTGATACTTACTGCTGGCAAGGAGATAGAACTTCCTATAGCACGTATTGCCCAGTTGGCACGTGCTATTGGCATACACATGATTATTGCCACCCAGCGACCCACTACGACCATTATCACGGGTAACATCAAGGCCAATTTCCCTGGTAGAATGGCGTTCAAAGTGAGTGCTATGGTTGACTCTAAAACCATCTTAGACCGTCCAGGTGCCAATCAGTTGGTGGGAAAGGGAGATATGCTGTTCCTCAATGGCAATGACCCTGTGCGTGTGCAGTGTGCCTTTGTGGATACCGATGAAGTGGAACGTATCAACCAGTTCATTTCTCAACAGCAAGGCTATGTGAGCACCTTTGAATTGCCTATTCCTGACTCCAATGAGGGTGATGCCTTGGCTGGTGGTTCTATCGATATGCAGTCGGTTGATTCTCTGTTTGAAGAAGCAGCTCGCCTCATTGTACTGAACCAATCGGGTAGCACCAGTTTGATACAACGCAAATTCTCTATCGGTTACAACCGAGCTGGGCGATTGATGGACCAATTGGAAAAGGCAGGTGTTGTGGGCTCTGCAATGGGAGCCAAACCGCGTGAAGTACTTATTCAAGATGAAGTGAGTCTGGAAAAACTGCTCAGTGCATGGAGATAAGTCTCATATATAAGAAGGTCATAACATCTCAAATGTAGTTATCGGTTTAAAGTTAAAAGGACGAATATGAAAAGACTTTTGTTCATCGTTTCTCTTTTAGGTATCACTTCACTGCTGTATGCCCAAAATACGAGAACAATTTTGGATAAGGCTGCGAATGTTATCAATCAGAAGAGTGGGATGAGAGCGTCCTTCTCTATCGCAGGGGGCACATATAATGGTTTGGCTGGCACCATTGCCATAAAAGGAAAGAAATTTCAACTCTCCACACCTCAGATGATTATTTGGTTTAATGGAAGGGAGATGTGGAGTTATGTAAAGAGCAACGAGGAAGTGAATCTGTCTCGTCCGAGCAATACCCAACTAAACAGAATAAACCCCTACTCTTTCATCACTATGTACCGCAGTGGTTACAAACTTTCGCATGAGAAAAAGGGAAGCAATTACATCGCTCATCTGCAAGCGCAATCCAAAAACAGCAGAATCTCGGAAGCATACATAACTATCCATGCAAAGACTTACCTGCCCTCTACTGTCAAACTATGCGAAAAGGGGGTATGGAGCACCATTCAACTGTCGAAGGTGCAAAACGTAAAATTATCTGACAATGCGTTTCAGTTTAATGCAAAAGAGCATCCTAATGCAGAAATCATCGACTTGCGATAAAGCTGGGCGTCAACGAATATAAAAGGAGAAAAAGAATGTATTTTACAGGACTGACCATTGCAATAAGTACTTTTGTCATCATTGGTGTGTTTCACCCCATCGTTATCAAAACAGAGTATTACACTGGCACCAAATTCTGGTGGATATTTTTACTCTGCGGCATTATCTGCATTGCACTTTCTCTATTGGTTGAACAGGTGATTATATCCTCTGTGACAGGTGTATTGGGGGCATCTTTTTTGTGGTCAATAGGAGAACTTTTTGAACAGAAGAAACGTGTGGAGAAGGGATGGTTTCCCAAACACCCCAAACGCTGACAAAATGAATTATCCCTAATATAAAAGCCTTGAAAACTACACTCATTTTCGTAGGAAAGACCGTTGACAAGAATGTCATTTCTGGACTAAACGATTACTTGCAGCGCATACAGTATTATGACAATATTCAGGTAATCATCATCCCCGAATTGAAAAATGCCAAAAGTCTTTCTATAGAACAGCAGAAGCAACGAGAAGGAGAGCTTATATTGAAAAATATCTCCCCTACAGATGACGTGATACTCCTTGATGAACATGGCAAGGAGATGAGGAGTGTGGAATTTGCACAATGGATTCATCAGAAGCAGATGAACAGTCGTAGATTATTATTGATAATCGGTGGTCCATACGGTTTTTCGTCAGATGTAAAGAAAAGGGCAAATGGAGAAATCTCTCTCTCCAAAATGACGTTTTCTCATCAGATGATAAGATTGTTGCTTGTTGAGCAGATATACCGGGCACACACCATTCTGAAGAATGAGCCTTATCATCATGAGTGAAGAATGAGCCAGATTATTCTGAATTAGAACTTACTGAAATAAGAATAGCACATGAGCGACAATAAATATATCACAGTCAAAGGGGTAAGAGTAAACAATCTCAAGAATCTCTCCGTAAACATTCCACTTGACAGGTTTATAGTGGTTTCTGGTGTGAGTGGTTCCGGCAAGTCATCCTTCGCTTTTGATACCCTGTATGCAGAGGGCCAACGAAGATATGTGGAAAGTTTGTCCTCGTATGCAAGGCAATTTATGGGAAGAATACGAAAACCAGAATGCGACAGTATCAAAGGGATTCCTCCAGCAATTGCTATCGAACAGAAAGTATGCAGCAAAAATTCTCGTTCCACTGTTGGCACCAGCACTGAGATATATGATTATCTGCGACTGCTCTATGCTCGGATTGGTCACACATACTCCCCCATTAGTGGAGAGGAAGTGAAAAGACATTCTATTGAAGATATCTATGCCTGTTTGGCCAACTATGCCGAGAAAACGAAATTTGCGGTAGTTGCTCCCATCGCAAAAGAATTGGAGGGTAATGTTCTGCAACAGAAATTAAAGGACTTTGTCTTTCAAGGTTATACCAGACTGATGGTGAACAATGAGTTTGTTGGCATCTTAGATTATATTGAGAATAACGGTGAGGCAAATGGCAGCAACGACCAGTTGTTTTTAGTCATCGACCGCATGTCGGTAGATCTTTCACCAGATGGCATGTCACGCCTTACAGACTCTGTGGAAACTGCTTTTTTGGAGGGTAAGGGAGCATGCAGATTGATTTTCATGCCGTCTATGATAGCCTATGATTTTTCTCATTCTTTTGAAGCAGACGGAATGACCTTTGAAGAGCCCAACGACCGTATGTTTTCCTTTAACTCTCCCACGGGGGCATGTCCGGAATGTCAGGGCTTTGGCAATATCATCGGCATAGACGAAAAACTGGTGATACCCAACACCGCACTCAGTGTGTATGATGGTTGTGTGGTATGTTGGCATGGTGAGAAGATGAAAGAGTGGAAAGAAGAATTTTGCCGAATGGCTTCAAATCACGACTTTCCTATATTCGCACCTTATTATCAACTGACAACCCAGCAACGTGACTGGCTGTGGCATGGTTTTCCTGAAGACAATAAATATCAGCATAAAGTATGTATTGATGGTTTCTTCCAAATGGTAAAGGAGAATCAGTACAAAATACAGTACCGTGTGATGATGAGCAGGTATCGTGGAAAAACAATTTGTCCTGTATGCCATGGAACAAGACTGAAAAAAGAGGCGTCATACGTTAAGATTGCGGGGAGAAGCATTACAGATATCACCCAAATGCCCATCAATAAGTTGAAAGCATGGTTTGACAACCTGCAGCTTACGCCAAACGAGGCTTTGATAGGAAAAAGGCTGCTGAAGGAAATCCATTCCCGTCTTGCTTTTCTGCTGGATGTGGGTTTGGGATATCTTACTTTGGACAGACTTTCCTCTACACTTAGCGGTGGCGAAAGTCAGCGTATCAATCTCACCACGTCGCTCGGAAGCAGTTTGGTGGGTTCACTGTATATTTTGGATGAGCCAAGTATTGGTTTGCACAGTAGAGACACGCAACGGCTTATCAAGGTGTTCAGACAATTGAGAGATCAGGGAAACACTGTGATTGTAGTGGAACACGATGAGGAAATCATCACGGCTTCAGACTATCTGATAGACATTGGCCCTGATGCCGGAGTCTATGGTGGAGAACTGGTCTATGAAGGTCCCGTAAAGGATGTGAATAATACTCTTTTGAAGAAATTTCCCAAGAGTTATACGCTGAAATATCTACACGGCATTTCAAAAATTGAAGTGCCCGTACATCGCAGAAAATGGGATGTGGGTATCACTGTCAAGGGGGCACGCATGAATAATCTTAAAGGTATTGACGTATTTTTTCCCCTTCATGTTTTCACTGCCGTAGCAGGTATTAGTGGTTCAGGCAAATCTACACTCATTAAGGGCATCTTATATCCTGCGCTGAAACGAGCTATAGGGGATGTGTGCGATGCACCAGGTGATTTCTTAGGGTTGGAGGGGAATACCAATGCTATCAGTAAGGTGGAATACGTGGATCAGAATCCACTGGGAAAGAGTACACGCTCCAATCCGGTGACCTATATTAAAGCCTATGATGCTATCCGTGACCTGTTTGCTGAACAACCCCTGTCTGTGCAGATGGGCTACACCTCGCAGTATTTTTCATTCAATACAGAAGGGGGAAGATGTGAGGAATGTAAGGGAGCTGGAGAAATAACCATAGAAATGCAGTTTATGGCTGATATAACATTGGAATGTCAATGCTGTCATGGCAAACGCTTTAAGCAAGATATTCTTGAGGTAAAGTTTGCTGGCAAAAACATCAGCGATGTTCTAGAAATGTCTGTCAGTGAAGCCATGATGTTCTTCAGAGACAATGGACAGGCTCATATAGCAGATAAGTTGCAGGTGCTGGAAAACGTAGGATTGGGTTATATTAAGTTAGGACAATCTTCATCTACGTTGTCTGGTGGAGAGAATCAGCGAGTGAAATTGGCTTATTATATTTCCCAAGAGAAGCAGACACCTACAATGTTCATTTTTGACGAACCCACTACAGGACTACACCTGAACGACATCCAAAAACTGCTCAATTCGTTCAACACTCTCATAGAGCATGGACACACAGTGATAGTGATAGAGCACCATCTTGACGTAATAAAGTGTGCGGACTACGTCATAGATATGGGACCAGAAGGAGGCGAAAAAGGAGGCGAGATTGTTGCCGTGGGTACTCCAGAAGAGATATGTGCATGCAACAAGAGCATCACTGGGCAATACTTGAAAAGCAAAATAGAGAGATAAATGGGCAAGAAGAAACGAGGTGAGAACAAAGGAGCGGAATACGAGGCTCGAACTCGCGACCCCAACTTTGGGAAAGTTGTGCTCTACCAACTGAGCTAATTCCGCACAAATACCTCTAAATCCTATGAGCCGATACCCGGGCTCGAACCGGGGACCTATTCATTACGAATGAATTGCTCT
>CALZNR010000017.1 GCA_945827565.1 uncultured Prevotella sp. | reverse complement strand
GATGAGAGCCAAAGGCATGAGATATTTCCACTCCAATGCAAGAATTTGGTCAATGCGAAGTCGTGGGAAAGTCCAACGAACCCACATAAGCAACCATACCACCAGGAATGTTTTGCCCATAAACCACACAATACCAGGAATATAATTCATCAGCCCATCAAATGCGGCGATACCCACATTTACAGGGGCCCATCCACCCAAGAATACGGTGGCAGCAATACCCGATATCACGAACAGGTTGAGATATTCGGCCAAATAATAGTAACCAAAGCCCATACCCGAATATTCAGTATGATAACCTGCTGTCAACTCACTCTCTGCTTCCGCCAAGTCGAAAGGACCACGGTTTGCCTCTGCATTACCAGCAATGAGAAACAGCAAGAAACCAATCAAAGCGGGAATATGTCCCTTGAATATCAACCATTGCCAAGGTCCGGTCTGAGCTTCAACAATTCCACTGATTTGCATCGTTCCAGTAAGAATTACAGCAGTAATCATGCACAAGCAAAGAGACATTTCGTAGGAAATCATCTGCACAGCACCACGCATGGCAGAGATCACAGAATACTTGTTGTTAGAGCCCCATCCGGCAAGGAACACCCCCACCACTCCAATACTGGAAATGGCAGTCATCAAGAAGATACCCACATTGAAATCAAGCACCACAGCACCATTGTTCCATGGCAGAAACGAGAAAGTGCCGACAGAAGCTATGATTACAAGGAATGGAGCCAGCAAATAAAGAAGCTTGTCTGCTCTATCAACGAAGAAAATCTCCTTGATAAGCATCTTCAAAACATCGGCAAACACCTGAAGCAATCCCCATGGACCAACACGCATAGGTCCTAAACGACACTGGAAATATGCACACACCTTGCGCTCCATAAAGATGAGCACAATGGCGATGAGCGCATAGCCTACAAGGAGCATTACTCCCACTAAGACACATTCTATCAGAATAGTCCAAAAATCACCAAGACCTAATGTTTGTCGCAACAAACAATCAATCCATTGGGTAACAATACTAAAGTCAAACATATTCTTATCTGTCAATATCAGGTATAACGAAATCAAGTGCTGCTCCTGTTGTGATAAGGTCAGCAATCTTTTCTCCACGCAGCATGGTGTCCATTGCTGCTACATGATTCAATCCCATAGGACGGAACTTGAGGCGATATGGGCTCTTGTCTCCTTTGGAATCCAGATATACGCCAATCTCTCCACGGCTTCCCTCGCAAGAGAAATACCACTGGCCCTCTGGCACCTTGATGATAGGTTTCTGCTTCATGTAGAAATCACCAGCAGGGATATTGTCAATGAGTTGCTCAATGATACTGATGCTCTGTTTCATCTCGTCGATACGATTCAGATAACGGGCATAACTGTCATTGGTGTCTCTAACCACTTCATCCCACTCCACCTTGTCATACACACCATAGGCATGATGTTTGCGCACATCATTATTCCATCCTGAGGCTCTACCGCTGGCACCTGTCACACCATAACTAATGGCATCTTCACGACTGAGGATACCCACATTGACGAAGCGGTTCTTGGTGATAACATTTTCTCCAAACACATCCATGTACTCCTGGAACATAGGCTTCATATATGCGCACAAATCCTTAACGTTCTTGACGAAATCAGGATCAATGTCATCCTGCAATCCTCCGATGCGATAGTAGTTCTGAATCAGACGACCACCCGTGGTTTCCTCCATTACATTGAGCACATGCTCACGGTCTCGCATAGAATATAGAAAGGCAGTAAGCGCACCCAAGTCTTGTGCACAACATCCTATATACAGCAGGTGTGAGTCCAAACGCTGAAGTTCGTCCATGATGGTACGGATGTACTGGATACGGTCAGAGAGTTCAACTCCCATGGCTTCTTCAATCACACCAACCAAGGCATGACGATTCATCATTGCACTGAGATAGTCCATGCGATCTGTCAAAGCCAAAGTCTGTGGGTAGGTATAACTTTCGCACATCTTCTCTATGCCACGGTGAATATAGCCAAGATGCGGATAAATGCGCTTGATCGTTTCTCCGTCAAGCACTGTCTGCAAACGCAACACGCCATGCGTAGAAGGGTGCTGCGGACCAATATTCACCACGTATTCTTCGGAGGAGAAGAGTGGCATGCGCTCTGATACAAGACGACCATTGGCATCAAGCGAGTATTTCATGCCATAATCGGGCTCTGCATCATCCTCCAAACTATATCCATCTGCAGGCTTGAAATCTTTTCGCAAAGGATAGCCTTGGAAATCGGAGCGCAAATACAAGCGGCGCATGTCAGGATGATTCAAGAACTTGATGCCCAAGAAATCATACACTTCACGCTCCAGCAAGTTGGCAGATGCCCACAGATGACACACAGTAGGAATCACGAAGTCACATTCGCCTACTTGCTTAGCAATAGTCTTAACGCTTGTACGTTCGTAGGTTTTCGTATTTTCGAGGATATAGACACAACCTAAGCCCTCTTCACCGAAATCCTCTCCTACTATGGTGACCAAATAATCAAAATGCTTTTTGTTTCTCAATGCCGACATCTCTTCGGCAAAGTTATCGAAACCAAGCACCACGCTGTTTAGTTTCATTTTTCTATCTCCTCCTTTTTCTTTAGTTCTGCCACAAACTCTGCCGGCACCTCAGTCACTACAATAGGCGACTTTTTGCCATACGTAAGTTCCTCATTACTTATGCCGAGTTTGCTTTCCTCTGCGGTTTGCTTGTGATTTGCACCACCAAAAAATTTCTCCACCTTCACTTTGCGTTGCAACTGCATCATTCCATACATGATTGCTTCTGGACGAGGAGGGCAACCTGGTATAAACACGTCCACAGGAACTATCTCGTCGATCCCCTGCACTACATTGTAACTGGACTTGAACGGACCTCCAGAGATGGCACAACCGCCAACTGCAATTACATACTTTGGTTCTGCCATTTCATCGTACAGACGCTTGAAAGCAGGGGCCATCTTATGTGTAATCGTACCGGCGCACATGATAAGGTCTGCCTGACGAGGAGAGTTTCGGGTTACCTCAAAGCCAAAACGAGCAAAATCATAACGTGCACAACCCACGGCCATAAACTCTATACCACAACAACTGGTGGCAAAAGTAAGTGACCAAAGTGAATTACTTCTACCCCAGTTTATCAACTGGTCAAGGTTGCCGGTAACAACGTTTACACCTCCCTCATGGAGTTCATTTACAATCTGTTCCAGACTGCTATTATCCTTAAACTCCTCGTATGGAATACTCTTGATTTTTGGTTTTCTTACTTCCATTCCAAAGCTCCTTTCCGCCAAGCATATGCCAAGCCAAACACCAATACCAACAAGAAGAATCCGATGCTGAACATTGCTGCAACACCAAACTCTTTGACTACTACTGCCCAAGGATACAGAAACAATGTTTCTACATCAAACATGAGGAAGAGAATTGCAAACAGATAATACCCCATGCTCATAGGAATCCATGACGAACCACGTGTAGGCACTCCACACTCAAAGGGTTCGCCTTTCACCTTGTTGTATGAGCGAGGACCTATCAGTTTTGCAATCAGATAGGCTGCTGCAACCAGCACAATAGCCGTTATCAAAACGGTGATTAACAAGATAGAAAAACTCATAAAAGATATATAAATTACAAATTTGTATGCTTCCTTTGGCCTAAGTGGCTGCAAAGTTAGTTATTTTTTATCAAATGGAACGACAATTAACGCAAAGTTTTAACTTTACATCACCAATTCATGAGAGACAAATAAGAAAGCAACAGAAGCCAAACGCTGTTTTGCAAACCACACATTACAATTTAAAGAATACATTATTCCGTGTACACAGAACATCCATGGAATTCCAATAAACCATTTAGCGGACTCTTGTGTATCGCCCCCAACATATATCCCTCCTCATTCAATGCCTGCTCAAACTCCGGCCTGTAATAGTGAGCGATGCTGCCTACAGCACTTACTTTTTTTTCTATGTTCTGCCCGTTATAATATACCTCTATGTTTCGTTTTATAAAATTTTTAAATTCACTTATTATCAACAATTTAACATCTTCTATAAGATTGTTTCCATGACACTTTTCCGATATAAACGGAGAAAGTGAAGCCAACCAACGATTTGCTTGCGGCTCACGATATACTCGATGGATAATTTGAGCATAATCCATCCCCAACCATTGTTCAAATTCATCTTTCAATCCACAAGGCAACAGGCCTTTGTACAACGCATTGAGGAAAGCTATACCAAGAGACGCACCCCCACCCTCATCGCCAAGAATATAACCCAACGGCGGAGTATTTTTCAAAATGGAATTACCATCATAATAGCAAGAATTTGAACCTGTACCAAGGATGCATGCCACGCCAGCACGTTTTCCAAGCAATGCCCTTGCAGCCCCCAACAAATCGCTTTCTGAGCAAACTACATCTGCTTGATAGAATACGCTTTTGAGTATTTTACACATTTTCTTCTTCAGCGCAGGTAGTACACCACTTCCGTAAAAATAAATCTCTGAAGGACGGCAATCTGGTACAGATGACAATAATTCAGACTCAATGACAGCAGATATTTTTTCAGCAGACATGTGTACAGGATTGATTCCTTGTGTCTGCACCCTGAAAATCGTATGACTTTCCGTTGCCAAGCACCAATCTACTTTGGTGCTTCCGCTGTCAACAATCATAATCGTTTTTTCGCTCATATTCTAATCACACATCTTCAATTTCAATATTTCTTACTGCGGGGTCTAACTAAGAGTGTGACAAAAGTAGCTTTTTTAGTCAAAATATCAAAACAACATTCTGAAAATGGATGAAATTATTTTGATTTATATGCAATTCTTCGTAATTTTGCAGGGAAAAATAAGCAACAAAATGGCAAAAAGAATATTGATTCTCTGGATGCTTCTCTCATTATGCTGGATAGATTCATTCGCAGTGCTGAAAGAGAAAGATTTGGAGAACACCCTTTCAATACTAAGAACAGAATTAACAGCCTATCATAAGGAGTTATCTGGGCGTTCCACTTTGAACAAGCAACGTAGTGAGATCATCAAGCAAAAGTTGGTTGACGTGCTAAAAAAAAGCAACCAAAATGCCTTGATGCTTTATTCTCAGAAATATGATTACGTATTTGATCTCACCTATGCCTGCCACGAAGCCACGGAGCAATACCAGAACTTCCAACGCGAGCAATTACCTTTTCGTCAGTTTTTAGAGAGCAACGAAAGAGAAATTGCCCGCTATGACAGTTTGATAAACAGCCTTAGACTCATGCAACCCGCCATGCTCTCAGACAGAGCAAGGGTAGATCGGAGCGTTTGTCTTACGCTTGCCACAAACATCAAAAATACACTCACTGAGAGTAGAGAGAACACTCAGGACTACATCCGCATCTATGACCTTACAGAACTTCACCTGAAACGTTTGAATGACTATGCCAACAAACGTTACAACGACATTCAGACCAACATATTCAAGAATGGTGGCGATGATTATTTCACCATCATGGCAAACGCCAAGACAATGATTACCCAAATGAAGAGCACCGTTGCCCAAAAATATTCCATGCACAAGGGCAGCACCTCTCAATGGGACGGTAGATTCATCATTGGTTTGTTTGTTATCATCATTTTCTATGGTATCATTGCCACCATTCTAAACCTTGCCGCCATCAGGTATTTAGTTCCTGCCCGTTTCCATACTTCAGAATTTTTGAAAAAACGAGCTTGCATCACCATGGCAAGTAGCACGGTGACCTTTGCCATTATCCTGGGCATAGTAAGAGCCACTACCGAACAGAATTTCATTATCATGGCAAGTGATCTGCTGGTAGAATATGCGTGGCTATTGGGCGTTATCCTGATTTCATTATTACTACGTCTCAACTCTGCACAGATAAGAAGCGCCTTCCGTATTTACAGTCCTCTTATCGTCATGGGATTTGTGGTCATCACCTTCCGCATTATACTCATCCCCAACGAATTGGTCAACGTTATCTTTCCACCCATGCTACTGCTGTGTGCTATATGGCAATGGAGTCTCATTAAGCGCCACAACCATAATATTCCAAGCAGCGACATGTTCTATACCTACTGTTCTCAGGTGGTTTTTGTTGCTTCTGTGATACTTTCATGGATGGGTTACACTTTAGTAAGTGTACAATTGTTGATTTGGTGGATTATGCAACTTACCTGCATTCTCACCATCACTTGTATTCGCAGGTGGCTCACCTTGCAGAGAAGGCTCAAACAGTTAGACAATAAAGAGATTACCCAAACATGGAGTTTTGATCTACTCTATCAGGTTCTGCTGCCTGTGATGGGTGTGTTGTCTGTAATGATTTCTGTATATTGGGCTGCGGACGTATTTAATCTCAGTGATTTATGCTGGCAGATATTTAGCACAAATATTGTTGACACTGTAAACATTCGCTTGAGTATTCTACGAATGGCCATTGTCATCAGTCTTTGGTTTGTGTTCTCCTATCTGAGTCACACCACACTGGAATTGCTACAACTGCATTTTAAGCGTCAGGACCCGACTACAGCAGAAAGTCGCACCATGATGGGAAAGAACGTGATACAGGTGGTTGTTTGGGGTTCTTGGTTTCTGCTCAGCATGTCTGTATTAGGTGTCAGTCTTACATGGCTAATGGTAATTTCCGGAGGATTGTCAACGGGTATTGGTTTTGCATCGAAAGACATATTGGAAAACCTTTACTACGGTGTATCGCTGATGACAGGAAGAATCAAAGTGGGAGATCTCATAGAGTGCGATGGTATCAGAGGAAAAGTGGCATCAATCAGTTATACCAGCACGCTAATCGAATCCGCAGACGGATCAGTCATCGCCTTTCAAAATAGCCAATTATTCACAAAGAACTACAAGAATCTGACTCGCAATCATGGCTTTGGTCTTTCTGCCGTGGTATTTGGAGTGGCCTATGGTTCCAACATCAAGACAGTGACTAACGTGGTAGAAAAAGCAGTGCAAGACATGCACCATCCTGGCATTGACTCAGAAAAGCCAATAAAGACAATACTGACAGACTTTGGCGATAGCAGTGTAAACATGAAAGTAGTTTGCTGGGTGGATGTTTTGAAACAAGTGGCCATTGAAAGTGACATCAAGACATGTATTTACAACGCTCTCAACGAGCACAACATCGAGATACCATTCCCACAATGTGAGGTAAAGATAAAATAAACAATCCAACGAGGATGTATCCTTCAAAAATGCAACCAAACAAAATGAATAAACCAATATTTATTGCCGGGCCTTGTGTCATTGAGTCAATGGAATTGCTTGACACTGTAGCGCAGGAATTGCTACGTATCAACGAGAAACTCCATACAGACATTATTTTCAAGGCATCCTTTGACAAGGCAAACCGCACCTCTGTCCACTCATTTAGGGGTCCAGGAATTGATAAAGGGTTGCAGATGCTGGATGACATCAAGAAAAGATACGGTCTGAAAGTACTCACCGATATCCATGAGTCGCATCAGGCCTCTATTGTAGGAGAAGTTGTTGACGTAATACAGATACCGGCTTTTTTGTGCCGACAAACTGATTTACTTGTAGCTGCTGCAAAGACAGGATGTACCGTCAACATCAAGAAAGCGCAGTTTCTAAGCGGAAATGACATGAGATACCCAATAGAGAAAGCAAGGGATGCTGGTGCAAAAGACGTTTGGCTCACAGAACGTGGCAACATGTTTGGCTACAACAACTTGGTTGTTGACTTCCGTAATATTGATGACATGCTTCAACTTACAGATACTGTAATTATGGATTGTACCCATAGCGTACAGCGTCCAGGAGGAGCTAATGGTAAGACTGGCGGCGATCGCAAGTTTGTACCAGCCATGGCACAAGCAGCCAAAGCATTTGGAGCCAATGGATACTTTTTTGAGGTACACCCCACCCCTGATAAAGGTTTGAGCGATGCCGCCAACATGCTTGAGTTGTCCAAACTGTACGCACTGATAAAAACACTCATTGAATAATTTTTCGCAGACAGGCAAGCATTATCATCCTTCATGTTCACTATAAAACAATGCCATGATGACCACTAAAGAATACGCCATACAGTGTATCAAGGACGAGGCACAAGCGCTGCTCGACCTGATACCTCACATAGACAAAGATTTTGAAAAAGCAGTGGAATTGATGTACAATTGCAAGGGTAAGATTATTGTTACCGGTGTTGGCAAAAGCGGGCATATAGGTGCCAAAATTGCCGCCACGTTATCCAGTACTGGTACTCCATCATTTTTTGTCAATCCATTGGATGTATTTCATGGTGATCTTGGTGTAATGACCAAAGAAGATGTTGTGGTAGCCATTTCAAACTCTGGACAGACAGACGAACTGCTCCGTTTTATTCCCATCGTACTGCACAATAATATCCCTATTATTGGCATGTCGGGAAACCCACAATCACTGCTGGCAAAATATTCCTACGCACATATCAACATTGGAGTAAGTAAAGAAGCATGCCCTTTGAATTTGGCTCCTACCAGCAGTACCACCGCTACCCTTGCTATGGGTGATGCCATAGCAATTGCGCTGATGGAAAAACGCAATTTCCAGCCCACAGATTTTGCCCACTTCCACCCTGGAGGAGAATTGGGCAAACGCCTGCTCACTACCGCACAAGACGTGATGCACACAGAAGACCTGCCCGTTTTGTCACCTAAGATGCGTCTGGGAGAAGCTATCATTTTGGTCAGCAAAGGCAAATTGGGATTAGGAGTTGCAATGGTTGGCGACAAAATAGCAGGACTGATTACCGATGGTGACATACGTCGTGCCATGGAGAAATGGCAAGCTGATTTCTTCAATCAAACGGTTGAAGAAATTATGACGAAAGAACCTAAGTGTGTTAACACACACACAAAAATAACGGAAATACAGCAGATAATGAACAAATACAAAGTGCATACTGTATTGGTAACCGATGAACACCGACACCTGTTGGGCATTGTAGATCATTACCTGTGCCAGAGTCTATAACCGATGAATTACGAGCATTTTCTCAGATGAAAAAATATCTCTTCCTCTTTGCGTTTTTGCTACCGTTGAGTGTAGCAGCTACCTATATATTTAAGACGTTGGATTCGAGCGATGGTTTAGCGTCCAGTCAGATCAACTGCATCCTAAAAGACAATAAGGGTTACATGTGGTTTGGCACACCCGCAGGCTTATTCCGATACGATGGATATACTTTCAGAAATTTTCAAAGCAACTCACAAGATGGCTCATCTCTTCCTGACAGTTATATCAAGGGAGTCCAAGAAGCTATTGATGGTTCTCTGTGGGTTGAGACTGCCAACGGCATCTGTATCTATCACTCACAAACAGAGACCTTTGAGCGAGACATGCACCAGGTGTATGCCAAACTGGGTATATCCGACCATCCTACCCTTACATTCATCGACAGCTACAAAAACTATTGGTTCTACATTCCCTCAAAAGGTATTGTTGCCATCAACATGCAACAGCAACTCACTTACGAATTTGGCTATACCGATGATGTACAAGGCATTCCTGAAGGAAAGGTATGCGCTATCGGAGAGTGTAGAGATGGAGCGGTCATTGTATATAGCAATGGAATCATTGTGTGTTGCGACATCATGCACCAGCCAAAAGTGATATGGCGCAATGATGCTTTGGCAAAGCAAGGTGTAATCAAACAAGCAACACTGAAAATCTTTGCTGACCAGATGGACAATCTATGGCTTTACGGACAAGGTACACTGCTCAGATACATCAAGAAAGCTGGCACATGGGACAACACCTTGGGTACGCAACTTCAATACAATGGTACTAATTTAGACAGAAGCATCAACGGAATGGCAGGCGATCGTAATGGTAATATCTGGATAGCCACCGACCATGACGGACTTATCAAAGTCAATGTAAACACACTGGCATACGAATATGTTCAGCCTAAAAATCCCAATAAAATCAACAGATTGGGCGACATCACAAGTTGTCACAGCGTCTATGTAGATAACACTGATTTGCTTTGGGTTGGGACAGAGAAAAATGGATTGGCATACTATGGAGAAAATATCTATCGTTTCACCTCCATACTGAACGGAGACATTACTGCCATCACGGAAGATAACGATGGCAATATCTGGTATGGAACAGGCGACCAAGGCGTCATTGGATACGACGGTCCCCTTTCTGGTCAGAAGGTTACTAGCATGGAATGTACGCCCGATGGCAGTATCTGGATAGGCACCAAACAAAATGGCATTACACGTATTCTGCAAGGCAAATCATTTTTTTATTCTGCCACTAAAGACAGTACACGTACTCTCATCGACAATCATGTCACTGCCTTAACAAAAGACAAGGTAGGCAACCTGTGGATAGGAACATCAGGAGGTTTACAGGTATATAATCCTAAGATGAATACCTTTTCCACATACACCAAAGAAAACGGCAGATTGCACACCAACAATATCACATCACTGCACTATTCAAAAAATAATTCCCTACTTGTCGGCACCAATGAAGGTTTGCTCATCTTCAATCTGTCAAATATGGAAAAGACTATTCTCACAGGCACCCCGTCTAACATGAAGTCTTTTACCAACAACTATATCACTGCTGTTTTTGAAGATAGTAGAGGACTTATTTGGCTGGGCACACGAGAAGGAGTGAACATCTTAAATATGGAAGACGATGATTTAAACTTCCTCAGTGAAAAAGACGGTCTGTGCAATAACAACATTGTGGGAATAACAGAAGACAACAAGCACAATGTTTGGATCGCCACAGGCAACGGCATCAGTCGTGTGGTAGTACAACGCAACCATGAAGAAGGCTCGTTCAATTATGGGCTCTACAATTATGACACATCCGATGGTCTGCAGAGCAATGAATTTAACCCCAAAGCAATTATTTGCACAGCAAAAGGAGAAATTGGCTTTGGAGGTTTATATGGAGCCAGTTGGGTAAGGAGAGCAGGAAAGAACGAAGGCA
>CALZNR010000016.1 GCA_945827565.1 uncultured Prevotella sp. | reverse complement strand
TTTTTGAGGTCTGTATTGCGGTATTGCTTCTTTACGACAGCATAGGCGCGTCCCACTGATACGGGCGCTGTCCAAATGGCAGAAAGCGGAAGGACGGATGTAGCCAGATTGTCAGCATAGTTTAAAAGCCGTTAACCTTTGCCGTCAATATGGCAAGTAGCCATTCCTTCCTTGTGTATAGGTATGATTGTTGCCCTTATATAGGCAGGAGCAAGGCCTGAAAAAGGCTGGAGCTCTGATAGATATAAGTTTAACAAGGTTTAAAAGACAGGAGGTTATTATGTTACCGGTTTTAAATTCAAACAGTTGGTTTCCTACAGTGTTCGACGATTTCTTTAACAGCGATTGGATGCCCAAGATGAAGGCCACAGCGCCTGCCGTCAATGTAAGAGAAGATGAAAACGCCTATGTCATGGATTTGGCTGCACCCGGTATCCGAAAAGAGTTTTGCAGGGTGAACATCAATGATGAAGGCAATCTGGAGGTGGCAATCGAAAACAAACTCGAACACAAGGAGGAAAACAAGAAGGAGCACTATCTGCGTCGTGAGTTTTCTTATTCCAACTACCAGCAGACCTATGTGTTGCCTGATGACATCTCTAAAGATGACATTGCGGCCAAGGTAGATAACGGTGTACTCACCATCATCATGCCAAAGGTGGCAAAGGAGAAAGAAAAGAAGATACAGCGCAGGATAGAAGTGGGATGAAAAGGCTCGCAGTAGCTGGTCAACCACTGCAGCAATAGTATGGAATGGTGGCAGATGATGCACACCATCGCTTATAAGACACCAAACAAAACGATGAAGGTCGTTGGTTTGGTGTCTTATTGGTGTCTTATTGATGCTTCTATCTGAAAATTCTGTCACTTTTATTGGGCAGTTTCGCATTATTCATGTACTTTTGCAGGTAATAAGTCACCTGAAACAATACACAACTCTACAAAAGGTTATAATCTCCTTTTCGAAACGATTATGAAGAAACCATTGCTGTGCCTGTTTGTTGCACTCCTTTCTGCTGTCTGTCTGAAGGCGGCGCCATTGACCGTATGCGATTTTGAAAGTTATGAAATAGGCACCAGCTGGACCATGTGGAATGTGTATTCCTCATCTCCCGTTTCTACTGCCACGGTGGAAGCCGACCCTACCAATCCGTCCAATAAAGTGCTCCATGTGCGCCTCACGGAGTGGAACTGCTATCCCGAGTTTGTGCTTCCCACCGAGTTGCGCGGACAAGACCTGACCAGCCGCTACACCATGCTGAGGTACAAGCTGTATCGCAGTGAAGTGGATTTAGCCGACTACAAGCAGTTGGCAGTATATGTGGGCAAGCAAGAGGTATATAGAGATGAGGGCTATCCCTATCAGGGCGACAGGCAGGTGTGGCAACAGAAGACCTACACCCTCAAGGCTGTGGATGCCGACAATCTGTCGGATGTGCTGAGGGTAGGCATCCATTGCGATGCTTCAGATTATTACATGGACGACATCCAGCTGATGGGGCTCTACGACGACTATACGAGCACCGAGGATGGGGGCACGTTAGACTACTGCGTAAACAACACCTCCAGCAGTTATGCCACCATCTCCAGTGATATCTATATCCCTGAAGGGCAGACCACCAACGTGCGCACTTCGCGCTACTCTGAATGGACCGGCAAACTGGCAGGGGCAGGCAGGTTGAATATCTATGCAGGCGGAGAACGCTCGTATCTGGGCTCAAAGGACAGCAAAGGCACTGTTTATCCCGATTGGAACGCTCACACAGGCGAGGTGCATGTGTATCCCTACAAGGAGGTGGTGGGCAGTTGCGGGTTCTATGGACTGATTATGAGCAGTGGTACCTTTCAACCTGATAATATAGAAGGCTCTAACTACAATGCGCTGCTGGCAGGTCACAGTGTGGTGCTGCACGATGGCAGTCGCATCGCCTTGGAATCGGGCACCCGTGGTGTGCGCATCGGTGCGCTACAGATGGAAAAGGGAAGTGTGCTCTCATCGTACTACAAGACAGGCACCTCTAAATCATACTACGTGATAGGCTGCAAGGGTATGGACAACATGCTGGCTGGAGATATCATCCCAGGCAACAGTGGCAATGCCATTGCGCTCATCAAGGAGGGCAACGGAGTGTGTGCCATCACAGGCGAGCAGAACAATATCAACGGCGGTGTGACGGTGAAACAGGGCACGCTGTGCATTGACAATGATGCCGAAGCCACCCTGCAAAACAAAACAAGTGGTGCACTGGGTGCCAATGGCACACTGATGCTGATGAAGGGGGGCTCGCTCTGCGGGCGTGGCACGGTGGCTGCACGCACCGAGGTGTATGGCAAGGTATGTCCGGGTGGCGAACAAACGGGCACGTTGCAGTTTGTGGATGCCGCCTCTGCCTCTTCCTCCGTAAGTCTGACCTTGCACCCGGAGGCAAGGATAGAGTGCCGTGTGAAGGATGCCGCCACCCATGATGCCCTGCTTGTCAAAGGCGCACTCAAATACAGCAGCACTACACAAGACTTTGAAACCTCTGAACGTATGCCCCGTTTGGCGATAGTGCTCACCGATGATGCCTCGCTACAGGTAAACGACGAACTGGTGCTGCTCACCGCTTCAACAAAGACCGGAGACAACTGGCAGCTGGATATCAGATACCCCAAAGCCTATACATGGACAGTGGAGCAGCGCACCAGCGACAGTGGCGAATATCAAGTGGTGGCAAAGGTGACCTCCTTGGAGTATGGCGGACAGGGAGAAGAGAAGGATGATGAGGAAACGGGTGGTGGCAGTGGCAACTATCCTGCCGATGACTGGACCAATGACCTGACCGACGATACCCCCCTGCGCACCTATGCCGATGAATTGGGCAAAAACATTGGAGTGGCTGCCGCCTCCTATCGCTACGACCTGTATAAGGATGAGGGAGCTACGGCGATAGTGGCAAGAGAGTTCAATATGCTGGTGGGCGAGAACGAGATGAAGTTTGACGCCACCGAGCCCTCGCAGGGCAACTTCAGTTATGGCGGTGCCGATGCGGTGATGAACCTGGCAGAGCGCAAGTCGCAGGCAGTGAGAGGTCACACCCTGGCGTGGCATCTGCAGGTGCCTACATGGGTGAGCCAAGACGGAAAGAAGAACAACAACAACTTTACCCGACAGCAACTGCTCGATATTCTCAAAAACCATATTGTGAATGTGGTGGGCAGATACAAGGGAAAGATACGTGAATGGGACGTGTGCAATGAGGTGCTCGACGACGACCAGAGCATTGTATATTCCGAACCCAATGCGTATAAGCTGCGCCCCTCTATCTGGGCCACCTATATAGGCGAGGAGTTTATCGACTCTGCCTTTGTGTGGGCGCATCAGGCAGATCCCGATGCCAAACTCTACATCAACGAGTATGGTGCAGAGTTTCAGGGCAGGGCAAAGACCGAGGCGTACTACAACCTGGTGAAGAGGCTACAGCAAAGCAATGTGCCCATTGATGGCTGCGGTTTGCAGTGCCACCTTACCACGGGAGAGTTAGACACGCTGAAACTGGAAAAGAACATTCAACGCTATGCCCAGCTGGGACTGAACTGCATTATCACCGAACTGGACATTGCCTATGCCAACCCCTATGCCGCAGATGCAGCAGAGGTGCAGGCACTGGAATACGGTGCCGTGGCACGCATCTGGCTGCGCAATGACAACTGTCCGTCGCTGCTGGTATGGGGTGTTGCCGACCACTTCTCGTGGCGACAGAACCAGCCCCTGCTGTACGATGCCAATCTGGCTGCCAAACCTGCCTACTATAACCTGCATGCCCAACTGCGAAAAGAAGTGGAGAAGGTGAAGACGGGCATCAACAGTGTGGCTGCCGATGCAGATGCCCGTGTGGTGAAGTGCGAAACGTATAATCTGGCAGGGCAGCGTGTCAGCGGAGCCAAGGGCATCGTGATAGAACGGAAATATTTTGCCAACGGGGCGGTACAGACCACCAAGAGGGCAATAAGATAAAACTAAAACTCTAATTTATTTAAAAAGAAACTTTTATGCAAAGTACAAACATTCCTCAAGTGAAACTCGGCATCATTGCCGTAAGTCGTGACTGCTTTCCCATTGCATTGTCAACACAGCGTCGTGAGAATATCGTAAAGGCCTATAAGGGTGAGTTGTTCAACTGCCAGACCACTGTAGAGAACGAGAAAGATATGCTCAAGGCAGTGGCAGAAGTGAAAGAGGCTGGTTGCAACGCACTGGTTGTGTTCCTTGGAAACTTTGGTCCGGAGACTCCTGAAACACTGATTGCAAAGAACTTCGATGGCCCTTGCATGTTTGTCGCTGCTGCCGAGGGCGACGGAGATATGATCAACGGTCGTGGTGATGCCTACTGTGGTATGCTCAACTGCTCGTACAACCTTGGTATGCGCCACCTCAAGGGCTATATCCCCGAGTATCCTGTGGGTACTGCCGAGGAAGTGGCTCAGATGATAGCAGAGTTTGTGCCCGTGGCACGTGTTATCCTTGGTCTGAAGGGCTTGAAGATTATCACCTTCGGTCCACGTCCGCAAGACTTCTTTGCCTGCAACGCTCCTATCAAGGGACTCTATGAACTGGGCGTCGAGGTGGAAGAGAACTCAGAACTTGACCTGCTCGTGGCTTATAAGAAGCACGAGAACGACCCACGCATCGACGCCGTTTGCGAAGATATGGCAAAGGAGATGGGCGAGGGCTGCTACTATCCCACACTGAGCCGCCGCATGGCACAGTTTGAACTCACACTGCTCGACTGGGCAGAGGAGCATAAGGGCTCTCGTCAGTATGTGGCATTTGCCGACAAGTGCTGGCCTGCCTTCCCCAGTCAGTTTGGCTTTGAACCTTGCTATGTCAACAGTCGCCTGGTGAGCCGCGGTATTCCTGTGGCCTGCGAGGTGGATATCTATGGTGCCCTCTCAGAGTATATCGGTATGTGCGCCAGCGATGATACCGTGACACTGCTCGACATCAATAACTCAGTGCCCAAGTATATCTACGACGAAGACATTATCGGCAAGTATGGCTACACACTCACCGACACCTTCATGGGCTTCCACTGTGGCAACACTCCCCAGTGCAAGATGTGCTCTAACCGTAAGATCAAGTATCAGCTTATCCAGAACCGTTTGCTCGAGAATGGCGGAGAGCCCGACTTTACACGTGGCACCCTTGAGGGCGATATAGCAGCCAGTGACATCACCTTCTATCGCCTGCAGTGCGACTCTCAGGGCAATCTCCGTTCATATATTGCCGAGGGTGAGGTGCTTGATGTACCCACACGCTCATTCGGCGGTATCGGTATCTTTGCCATCCCCGAGATGGGTCGCTTCTATCGTCATGTGCTCATCCAGAAGGGCTATCCTCACCACGGAGCCGTTGCCTTCTCGCACATTGGCAAGACACTCTTCGAGGTGTTCAAGTACTTAGGTGTTCAAGACATCGCATACAACCAGCCGAAGTCTCTGCCTTATCCCACAGAGAATCCCTGGAAGTAATTCCACATCATCCTTATCTTTCAAGGCGGGCAAACAACGGGCCCGCCTTGAAAGAGTCATCCCCCCCAGTGTGCCCTACTCTGCAGAAGGTGCAGCAAGGGGGCTTTTTTTCTTGATGCTGTAGCCTATCTTCTGAAAAGCCTTCACAAAGTCTTGATAGGTGCTCTTGGTGGGCGCATAGATAATCCCAAAACGGTCATTAGGCCGTTATGCGCAAACTTTATTTGTAAGTCCTTGCACCATAGCTCGCTATGCTGCTACGACCTTACAAATGTTCATCTTCCTTTATTCCTCCGTTTTCACTCCCTCGGGGCAGAGTTCTGTTTGTATGTAAGTGGCGTGCACCACCTGTTTCTCTTTAGGTGGAATGTCCATGTAGTTACGGTAGAGGTCGTGCAGGTATTTGTGGGGCGAGGCTGGTGCACGGAAGGTCTTGCCCTCGAAGGTGATGGTAGAGAGGGGGAAGACGGCATCCTGACGGTGCATGATGCCATAGCCGTTGTTGATGAGAATGTTTGACATGTATTCCGTTTTGCGGAAGAAGGGGCAAAGCAGTGTCCACAGAGTGCGGCACATCAGGTATTTCATGCCAAAATAAACAAACTCTGTGGCAGCACGCCACGAGTAGTAATGCTGCGCAGAGAGGATGGAATAGCACTTGGAGATGTTCTTGCAGATAAACTTGATCCACTTGCGAGGCATGGAGGGGTAGGGGATGAAAGGGAAAATATCCACGTAGAGCCCTTTCTGATAGTCCACGTTAAAGCGGTCGCCCCCTTCGATATACAGTGAGTTCAGGTCGCGTATCTTGGTGATGGGTTCCTTGCTGGTGGGGTCGCTCTCGGGCGTTTGCAGAAACAGATGGTCGGGCAGTTCGGCGGGTGCCACCTGTATGAACTTCTGAAGTCCTTCCAGTGTCATGCCTATATCAATGTCGTCGTCCCAGGGAATGAAGCCCCCGTGGCGCACAGCCCCCAGCAGGGAACCGCCGTCTAACCAGTAGTCGATATGGTGTTTCTGGCAGATGCCGTCTATCACTTCCAGGATGGACAGCTGTTTCAGTTGACAAGCCCTGAGTTGTGTCTTTACGTAGGCTTGCAGATAGGGATTCTTCATTTGCTGGCTCTTTTTACATCAATCACTTGTCCGGTGAAGTCAGAGGTGAGTACCTTTACGGTGGCTTCTGCCACAGCCTCGGGTTTCAGCAGTGAGTCTTCGGGCTCTATGCCAAAGTTGCGTGTGCGCATAGGTGTCTTGGTGCGCTCAGGGTTCATGCAGTTCACGGTGATGCCCTCTTGCTCCCATTCCTGCGAGATGGCTTGTACAAAGTTCACGATGGCAGCCTTGGTAGAGGAGTAGATGCTGTAGAAGGCTCTGCCTCTGGTGTAGGAGCTGGAGGTGAAGAACATCAGTTTTCCCTTGCTCTCGCTCAGATACTTGTATGCCTCCATCGCCACAAACACGGTGCCAAGGTAGTTGATGTCCACCGACTGGCGTATGATGCTCTCGTCGGTGCTCATCAGCGGTTCCTTGTTCAATATGCCTGCCGTGTTGATGACATAGTCTATCCTGCCCCGCTGGCTGTGCACTTGTTTCAGCGCCTTTGCCACATCATCGCGGTTGCTCACATCCACTCCGTTCATGCTGCGTGAGAAGCAATACACCTGCACCTGATAGTGCTGAAGCAGGCGGGCGATATGTTCGCCGATGCCATAGCTGCCACCGAAGATTACAGCCGTTTTCCCCTTCAACTTCTCCTCGTTGATGGCATCGTTGCCCATCTCGCTGCCCTTGAGCTGAAAGAATTTGTCGAGCAGGTAGGTGTCTTCCTTGTAGGTGAGTTTCATGTTGCTCTCCTCTCCTGCCACCACATATACAGGCGTTTCGGGCAGGTACTTCACCACCACGCCGCAGTCGTCGGTCACTTTGAATGCCTTGTCTTGCAGGGCAATGCGGTATGCCTTGTCGATGACGTCGATGTGGAATGCCTGCGGTGTTTGACCTCGCTTCAGTTTCGACCTGTCGGGTATCTGCCGGATGTAGTCGCCATCCACCTCTATGATGGTGTCGGTGGCAGGCAGTGCTGCATCCACGGCGCCATACTCTTCCAGAGCCTGTACCACATCGTTGATGATGCGCTGGCTCACCAATGGGCGTACAGCATCGTGGAATATCAGGTTTACATCGCATCCTTCGTAGGCGTGAATGGCAGACAGACTGGAGTGGTAGCGCTCTTCGCCGCCCCGAAGTATCTTCTTTACCTTTTTCCATCCGTTCTTAATCACTATTGTCTCAAAGTCTGACACATAGAAGGGATTGGAAACGATGGCTATCTCATCGATATTTGCGTTGTGCTCAAACACGTCGATGGTGTGTTCCACCACCATCTTGCCTGCTACTTTCAGAAACTGTTTGGGTGTGGATAGCCCCAAACGGCTACCTACACCTCCTGCCAATATTACTGCTACGTTCTTTCTCATCGCTATAAAAGTGTTGCCCTGCACCCGATGCTGCAACACAATGACTGGTGTGCAGCATCAGGCACAGGGCAAAGTTACCACTTTTTTTTGAATAGTGTATCAATCAGGCGACAGAATTGACACCTATGCTGTGTTCTGTAGTTGAAGGTAGTGGCAGGCTTATCCCAAATTGCCTGCCAGATAGCTGTCGTAGGCACTCATGTCGATGAGGCCGTGCCCAGAGAGGTTGAACAGTATCACCTTCTCCTCTCCCGTTTCCTTGCAGCGTTTTGCCTCATTGATGGTGGCTGCGATGGCGTGGCACGATTCGGGTGCGGGCACGATGCCCTCGGTGCGTGCAAAGAACACACCGGCGGCAAACGAGTCGGGCTGGGTGATATCCACCGCCTCCATCATGCCATCCTTGAGCAACTGACTTACGATAACACCGGCACCATGATAGCGCAGACCACCAGCATGGATGTTGGCTGGCATGAAGTCGTGTCCCAGGGTGTACATGGGCAACAGGGGGGTGTAGCCCGCCACATCGCCAAAGTCTAAGCGAAACTCTCCCTTGGTGAGTTTGGGGCATGATGCAGGTTCGGCAGCGATGAAGCGGGTGTGCTTCTCGCCCGTCAGGTTGTGGCGCATGAAGGGGAAGGAGATGCCGCCGAAGTTAGAGCCTCCGCCAAAGCAGGCAATCACCACATCTGGATATTCTCCTGCCATTTTCATCTGCTTCTCCGCCTCTAATCCGATGACCGTTTGGTGCAGGGTGACATGACTGAGCACCGAGCCAAGCACGTACTTGCAGCCCGGTGTCATCCTTGCCAGTTCGATGGCTTCGGAGATGGCGGTGCCCAGCGAACCTTGGTTGTTGGGCTCTTTGGTCAGTATGTCTTTTCCTGCGCGGGTTGACATGGAGGGCGATGGTGTTACCTGTGCGCCAAACGTTTGCATCAGTGAGCGGCGGTAGGGTTTCTGCTCATAACTTATCTTTACTTGATACACGGCAGCCTCGATGCCAAACACTCGGGCAGCGTAGGAGAGAGCGGTGCCCCACTGTCCTGCACCAGTTTCGGTGGTCATGTTGGTCACACCCTCTTGCTTGCAGTAGTAGGCCTGTGCCAATGCCGAGTTGAGCTTATGACTGCCCACAGGGCTCACCGACTCGTTTTTGAAGTAGATGTGTGCTGGGGTGTCTAAGGCACGCTCCAAGGCGTAGGCTCTTACCAGAGGGGTGGAGCGGTAGTTCTTATACTGCTCACGAACCTCCTCGGGGATGTCTATCCATGCGTGCTGCTGGTCAAACTCCTGTCGGGCGCACTCCTCGCAGAACACGGGGAAGAGGTCTTCTGCCTTCATCGGCTCCATGGTTTGGGGATTGACGGCAGGAGTAGGTTTGTGGGGCATTTCTGCCTGTATGTTGTACCACTGTGTGGGTATCTCCTTTTCAGTCAGGATAAATCTTTTCTGTCTTTCGCTCATGGTTATTTGTTACTATTTTATAGTTATTTGGTTGCTTAGGATTGCAAAAGTAAACATAATAATCCGTTTTGCAAAATAATTGTAAGGAAAATGAGCAGAAAAGAAAAATATTGCGCAGTGTGGTTATGGCTGTCTTCCTGGCTCTTCCATAATCCACGAGGGAGGCTTACCCTCGCCCAGCAGCCGTGCCATGCGGTCCATGTAGGGGGCTGCGTGCTCAAAGAAGCGGTGATAGCCCTGGCACAGATAGTTGAGACCAAACTCTCCGTAGCGGTCGTTTAGAAAGCGGTTCTTGGGACACTCTCCATGGCAGGCAAACAGGTAGCGGCACTCTTTGCACTGGCGTGGCAGGGCAAGGCGCTTGTAGCGTGCAAACTGTTGCTGGCGGGCAGAGTGCATCATCTCTGTGATGGTGTGCCGATGCAGGTTGCCCAGCAGGTACTCGGGATATACAAAGTGGTCGCAGGAGTACAGGTCGCCGTTGTGCTCCAGCACCCCCACGTGCCCGCACTCCGCCGAAAGGGTGCACACGCCGGGTGCTTCACCCACCCAGTTGGCAAGGGTGGCATCGAACAGCTGTACAAAATATTCGCCCACATCGTGCTTCACCCATTCGTCGAACACGGCACAGAGAAACGCTCCCCACTGCTCTGCGCTGACGGAGAGGGGCGACAGTTGGCCCTGGGCCTGCATCCCCGGAGCCCATGTCAGGCCGTCGCTGCGGGTGGCAGTGCGCTCCACGATGGGTGCAAACTGCAGGTAGTGGCAGCCGATGCGCCTGAAGAATTGGTAGAAATCCAGAGGATGCTGCACATTGACGTGGTTCACCACGGCCATGCCGTTCCATTCCACCCCGTGGCGTTGCAGCATCTCTATGCCCCGCATCACCTGCTGAAAGGTGCCCCCGCCCGTGGCGTTGCGCCTGTGGGCATCGTGCAGGGGAAGGTCGCCATCGATGCTGATGCCCACCAAGAAGCCGTTGTCCTTGAAGAAGCGGCACCAATCATCGCTCAGCAGGGTGCCGTTGGTCTGTATGCAGTTGTCTATCTGTCTGCCGCCGGCATAGTGCCGTTGCAGCATCAATGCCCGTTCGTAGAAGCGGCGCGGCTGTAGCAGCGGTTCTCCCCCATGCCAGGTGAAGAGCACGCAGGGTGTGGTCTGTGCCTCGATGTATTCCTTCACAAACTTCTCCAACAGCCGTTCGTCCATCATCCAGCCCCTGCTGCCGGCATACAGTCTGCCCTTTTCCTTATAATAGCAGTAGGCGCAGTGCAAGTTGCACTGCGCCCCTGCGGGCTTGGCCATCACATAGAGAGGGCGGGAGAATGGAAATGCTATGCCCATCGTGTGCTATTCAACTCCGTCTCTCACCACTCCGTTGTCGAGCGTAAAGGCCTTGAAGTTGCTGCTCTCGCCTTGTTTTCTCACCACGAAGGTGTATTTTTCGGTGTAGCCCTGTGCTTTCAGTATGTCGCTGATGGCGCTGATGCTGTTCTTGATGTTGTCAAACCTCTTGACCATGTCCTCGTCTATTTCCTCCTTCGTCACGGCATAGGTGGTGGTGTTCGAGTCCCACGATATCTTCAGTTGCTCCTTGATGTTGTTGAGTAGCTTCTCGCTGGTGCAGCTCATCACCCATTCCTGGTAGTAGCGGCTTGGGGGAATGAGGTTGAAGTATCCGGAGTCGCTTGTTCGCAGGGTGGTTAATTCTACGTCACCTCTGTCGTTGCTAAGTTCTCCTATCATTTCGGTGGGGTGGATGCTCTGTCTCTTATACACATCTCCGAGCCCACGAGACAGGCAGAAATC
>CALZNR010000015.1 GCA_945827565.1 uncultured Prevotella sp. | reverse complement strand
CGTTATAGCCGAACCGCATTGCTTACAAAAAGCAAACTCATTGATGGTGTGACAAACAGGGCACTCTATTCCACCTCGGGAATTACCGCACTCAGGGCAGAAGGCATCCTCAGCACGCAGCAAGCCACCACAAAATGAGCACACATCTTTTTTAATGTATCGATGACACGTCTCACAGAAATCCTCACCCTGTGCAATAAGAGCACCGCAATACGGACATCTACTGGGGCCATCCGAAGTTTCTGCTGCCTGAGACGCAGCATATTGCAACATTCCTTCCGGATTATCATTGCCAGCAGCAAAACGGCTTCTCTGCAAATAATTGCTTTTTTGATTATCTCTTTCGTTTAGAGCTGGTTGTGTACTCTCAGCATCTCCACTGGCACCAAAATGCTCACTTCGAATTGTTTTGTCATTCATCATAACGTTAGCATATTTCAATTACACCATCAAGGCCATTCCAAGTATAGCACATCAGCCACCCAAGACCAACTGGCTACAAACTCAACATCAGCCTTTATCCTTCTTTTATTCAGAGGATTAACTCCACAATAAAAAACTTATTGTCAAACTATTGCAAAGATAAAAAAAAAATCTAAAAAACACAAAAGAAGTATCTAAATAATGATTTTATCCAATTCTGTGCTCCATTGTTCCCATTTGTCCATTTCGGCATCCAACTTCTTCTGGAGTTGGCTGTATTGCTCTACCATCGCCATATTTGAGGCGTTATCAACATCCTGAAGTTGCTTGTCAAGTTCCTCCAACTTACTTTCGAGTTCTGATATAGAGGATTCACTTTCCTTCACCATTTTTTCAAGCTTACTTCGTTTTTTCTGCAACTCTTTCCTTTCGGTATAAGATAGTTCTGTGGTTTGATTACTGATGATGGATTGGAGTTGCCCACCTTCCTTGCCATCATTCTTTGATGTGCCATTTTGTACCTTCTGACTGATATCTTGTGTACTTGAAGTCAAATTGTGCTCATGCAAATAGTCATAGATACCACCGATATGCTCTCGCACCTCTCCTCCGGAAAACGCATATACCTTGTCAACTAACCCATCCAGGAACTCTCTATCGTGGCTCACGATGATTGCCGTTCCATCAAAGGCTTTTATCGCTTCTTTCAGCACATCCTTTGAAGCCATGTCAAGATGATTAGTCGGCTCGTCCATAATCAAGAGGTTCACGGGTTGCATCAGCAGGCGAATCATCGCTAAACGGCTTCTCTCGCCCCCGCTGAGGAACTTCACCTTTTTCTCTGATGCCTCGCCACCAAACATAAAGGCGCCCAAAATATCATTGATTTTCAGACGGATGTCACCCTTGGCCACTCTGTCTATGGTGTCATACACTGTAATTTCCTCATTGAGGCACTGCGCTTCATTTTGGGCAAAATAGCCGATGGCCACCTGATGGGCAATCTTCAAGACACCCTCAAACGGTATCTCGCCCATGATGCACTTGATAAGCGTGGATTTGCCGGCACCGTTCTTACCCACGAAGGCCACTTTCTCACCGCGTTTGATGCTCATGTTGACACGATGAAGCACCTCGTGCGAGCCATACGACTTGCACACCTCCTCGCAAATAACTGGATAATCACCGCTGCGCAAGCACGGCGGGAAGCTCAGGTGCATGGCGGATGTGTCTATCTCGTCTATCTCTATCGGGACAATCTTTTCCAATTGCTTGATGCGGCTCTGCACCTGCACGGCCTTGGTGGGCTTGTACCTGAAACGCTCAATGAAGTCTTTGATATCGGCTATCTCTTTTTGCTGGTTCTCATACGCCCGGAGTTGCTGTTCACGCCGCTGTGCTCTCAACATCACATATTCGTCATATTTCACTTTATAGTCGATGACCTTCTTGCAAGATATTTCCAAAGTTCTGGTACACACCTGATTGATGAAAGCCCTATCATGGCTGACAAGCACCACTGAACTTCCGCACTGTTTCAAGAAGTTCTCCAACCACTGAATACTTTCAATGTCCAGATGGTTTGTAGGCTCATCAAGCAACAGCACATCAGGACGCTGCAATAGTATTTTCGCCAGTTCTATACGCATTCGCCATCCACCACTAAACTCCTTTGTCTGCCTATCTAAATCATTTCTTTCAAAACCTAACCCACAAAGCGTTCGCTCTATTTCTGCTTCATAGTTATCGGCACCAAGCATCATATAACGCTCATGTTTTGCCGTAAACTCCTTCACAAGGTTCAAATATTCATCAGATTCATAGTCAGTACGCTCTTGCATCTGCTTATTCAGATATTCCACTTCTGCCTTGAGCTGCAATATATTCTGAAATGCCTTTTTAGTTTCATCACGTACAGTTGTTTCATCAGACAATATCATCACCTGTGGCAAATATCCTACAGATTGACCCTGAGATACAGATACATGACCTGATGTAGGTTTCAAATCTCCACACAGCACCTTTAACATTGTTGACTTGCCAGCGCCATTCTTACCAACCAAAGCAATTCTGTCTGAATCATTGATTACAAAACTTACATCTGCAAACAATGGTGTGGCACTAAATTCAACGCTTAAGTTCTCTACTGATACCATCTTTTTTTATTTATAGTTTAATGTGGAGATTTGGAATTTGCTCCTCATTGTACGTATGTTTAAAACACTCTCTTGATGTCATCTTGTTCCTATATACAAGCACAGCATGCCCAGTAAAACGAGTATTAAATCAAGCAATTTTGACTTTAAGTTCCTCTCTCGAAAAGCAATAGCACCAAACAAGAAACTAACCACCACACTCCCTCTTCGAATCATGGATACAATACTAATCATGGCTCCAGGAATACTGAGAGAATAAAAATAAACAAAATCAGCTATACTTAAAAACACGCTTACACCAACAATGCTCCAACGCCAACTAAAGGGAGTGGTTTGTTTCCTACTTGGCCACCATAACAGCAACATAACAATTGCCATCATAATGCACTGGTAGATATTATACCAACTTTGTACAAACATTCTATTTAAGCCCACTCCGCCATTTTGTAATGGTGCCATCAGATATTTGTCGTACAATCCGCTTAAAGCTCCTAATAATGCAGCACCCACAATCATCCATATCCAACTATTGTGTTTAAAGTCTATCCCCTCTTTCTTTCCACTACGACTAAGCATGAAGAATGAGAGAACAGCCAATAACACACCGACCCACTGCCACAAGTTAAGACGTTCTCCAAATACCAGAAAAGCGCCAACAAGCACCATTACGGGGCGGGTGGCATTGATAGGGCCCACAATAGTAAGAGGCAGATGTTTCATTCCAAAATAGCCCAACACCCAACTGCTTAGCACTATGCACCCTTTTCCTATGACATATAAGTGCTCATGAATACCGCCATTTTCAATATCAAATGGTGTATCCGTGAGGAGTTCTGTACTCTCGCCAAGTACAATAAAAGGCAAGAATAACAGAGAAGAAAACAATGTATTTAAAAACAGAATAGGAATTACAGCATTATTCTTAAGACTTTGTTTTTTAAACACGTCATAAAATCCTAACAATAAGGCTGATAAAAAAGCCAGAATGAGCCACATATATAATCTACACTAAAAATAACCTGTTGTAATTCAACGCACAACGTGGAGCCCTTATCAGTACTCCACACATTCTAAAAAAAGAGCATTTGCTGGCATGGATTCTCCTGCGCCAGTTCTACGACCTTCACGTACTACTTGATCAAACTGACTGAGTGACATACGATGACGACCAATCTCTATGAGTGTTCCAACAACAGCTCTGACCATATTTCTCAGAAACCTATTTGCTTCTATTTCAAAATACCATGCATTGGGTTCATATTCCACCCAATGTGCCTTCGTCACAGTACACACAGTAGTTTTCACATCCGAGTGACTTTTACAGAAAGCGCCAAAATCAGAATACGTTTTCAACTGAGCAGCTGCCACATTCATCAATTCATAGTCTAACTCATAATGCAACTCGCACGAATACTTTTTCTTAAACGGATCCTTCTCCGTATGTATGAAATAGCGGTATCTTCTTCTCACGGCACTAAAACGTGCATGCATATCGTCGCTCACTAATCTAACATTCTGGATTGAGATATCGTAAGGCAAAAATCTATTAAGTTTGTACGTGAGTTGATCCACATCGTTTATTTCACCATCTACATCAATATGGGCCACCATTTGCCGAGCATGTACACCTGCATCAGTTCGTCCTGCACCCACCACAGTTACATGTTGTCGTAGCAGCGTTGCAAGTGCATCCTGCAACAGTTGTTGCACTGTGACACCTTCTGGTTGAATTTGCCAACCATGATAACGGGTACCATCATAACTCAAAGTTATAAAGTATCTCATTGAACAGTTCCCTCTCTATTAGTTCTATATTAACAACATAAACGCTGTAGTCCCAACGTGCAGAATCTGCCTTCTGAATTTTGTGCAGCACTTTCCTTATCGACTTCATACACATAAAACATGCCAAGCAATGAAGCTCAGCATGTTTTATCGTATATACAAAGAGTGCTCCCTACAGAGCATCAATTACTCTGCTGATTTCATATTGGTATATACCGTTTGGACATCATCAAAATCTTCCAGACGTTCTACCATCTTCTCTATTGTTTCTCTTTGCTCTTCATTAACTTCTTTCAGGTCATTAGGAATACGGGTAAACTCCGCACCTGTTACCTCAAAACCCTGGCTCTCAAGATGCTTCTGTATATCTCCAAAACTTTTTGGATCACCATAGATTGTCACTTCTGATGTTTCTTCATCCTCGTCATATTCATCTTCCACTCCATAATCAATCAAGTCTAAGATCAGCTCATCCATGTCAAGACCATCCTTCTTCTTGAAAGTGAAAACACTTTTGTGATCAAAGAGGAACGACAAACTACCTTGAGTACCTAAATTACCATTAAACTTATTGAACACAGAACGCACATCTCCAACAGTACGTGTAGTATTGTCTGTCAGTGTCTCCACAAAGACAGCAACACCATGAGGACCATATCCTTCATAAGTCACTTCCTTGTAGTCACTCTGGTCCTTGCCCATTGCATTTTTGATGGCACGCTCAATATTGTCTTTTGGCATATTCTCACGCTTGGCATTGGCAATAATAGCACGCAACGTAGGATTATTCTCTGGCTCAGGGCCACCAGCTTTCACTGCTATAGCTATCTGTTTACCAATCTTTGTAAAAGTACGAGCCATGTGACCCCATCTTTTCAATTTTGCAGCTTTGCGATATTCAAATGCTCTTCCCATAACTCTATATTATATTCGTGTATAAAAATGTCGTTTAACAATATCCTTATCTTAACTCCGCTCCCAACTTTGTTGTCAGATTAGCAATCATTTTCTGCATAACAGCATCAATCTGTTTGTCTTTTAGAGTTTTAGAATCATCTTGTATAATCAAATTGACAGCGTAACTCTTCTTTCCTTTTGGCAACTTTTCCCCTTCATACACATCAAAGAGAACTACCTTCTTGAGCAGACTCTTCTCTGTTTGGCGAGCAATATTCTCTATTTGTTCAAATTCCACTGTATTATCTACCAAGAGAGCCAAACAACGGCTGACTGCAGGATACTTACTGATTTCCCTGTATTCAGTCTTATGTTTACGCACCATCTTAGCGAGCGCCGTCCAATCAAGTTCAGCGTAATACACAGGCTCAGAAATATCCATCATTTTCAGAATGGATTTGCTTAAAATCCCAACTTCTGCAATCAATGTTCCTGAACGGTGTTCAATAGTATATCCTGTTGCAAAAACTTTGCTGCAATTCTTTTTACGCACAACGGCATCCGCAGGCATTCCAACACGAGATAGGATATTGTCCACACATGCCTCTAACTCGTAAATACTGCTCTCTTCATCTGGATGTATCCAAACGTTTTCCACACGTTTACCTGTGATCCACAAAGCTAAATGGTGGTGTTCGCGATAAGCCGAAATTGGATTCTTCTCATTCTCTTTTTCACCATCGAATTGATAGATGTTTCCAAATTCAAACAAGCGAAGATTACCATTCTTGTGTTTTGTGTTATACTCTATGCTTTCCAATCCGCCAAAAAGCAAAGACAGGCGCATCACATTCAGGTCACTACTTAATGGATTCATTATCCTCACCAAGCGATTTGAATCAAAAGCATCTGAGTTTTCATAATATGCGCTACGGGTAAGTGAATTGTCCAAGATTTCACGGAAACCACAACCAATCAGTTGTTCACTCACCAAATTGGCTAACTTATGCTTCTTGTCTTCATCACCTTTTACCACCAAACAGCCTTTTAACTGTGTTGGAATTTCCACGTTGTTATACCCATAAATACGCAAAATCTCCTCCACCACATCACAAGGTCTTTGCACATCAACCCGGTACGCTGGGACGTGCAAACGGAGGCCTTGCTCCTGTTCTTCAACAATTTGCATGTCCAAACTAAGACAAATATCCTTGATATCCTGTGCAGGTATCTCTTTTCCAATTAAACTGTTGACATAACCGTATTGTAAATTTACGTCTGCCCCCTCAATATGACGTGGGTAACAGTCGCAAATATCCATAGAAATCTTTCCACCTGCTAATTCTTTGCACAAGATAGCCGCCTGCTTCAAAGCATAAAGAATATTGTCAGGATCAACACCACGCTCAAAACGAAATGACGCATCAGTACTTAATCCATGACGACGCGCACTCTTTCTTATCCAAGTGGGATGAAAGTATGCACTCTCAAGCACGATATTACTGGTGGAATCATACGTTCCACTTCCCTTTCCGCCAAATATACCTGCGATACACATGGGTTCGGATTCGTTGCAAATGCTCAAATCATGCTCATCCAATGTATGCTCCTCACCATCAAGAGTAACAAACTTAGTACCACTGGGCTGTGTTTTCACATGGATAGCATGTCCCTTTACCATATCTGCATCAAAACAATGCATGGGCTGGCCATACGCCATCATCACATAGTTCGTGATGTCAACGATATTATTGATTGGTCGGAGCCCTATTGTTGTGAGTTTCTGTTTCAACCACTGTGGACTCTCTTGCACCTTACAGCCCATAACACTAAGGCATGCATATCTGGCACATGCTTCCTCATTATGGATTTCCACATGAATAGGCAAGTCATGATTGTCAACCTCAAATTTGCGACAATCTGGTCTATGAAGTTCTGTGGCATAGCCATTACGTTTAAGCCATGCATATAAGTCTCTCGCCACTCCCCAATGTGACAGTGCGTCTGCTCGATTTGCTGTAATATCGATCTCAATGAGCCAATCACTCTCTAAGTGATAATACTGGGCAGCGGGTGTACCAACTTTTGCATTCTCAGGAAGCACGATAATACCATCATGGCTGTGACCTATACCTATTTCGTCTTCGGCACAAATCATGCCATTACTTTCCACACCACGCAGTTTTGACTTTTTTATAACAAACTCTTTGTCTCCATCGTATAAGACACATCCTAAATCTGCAACAATCACTTTTTGTCCAGCTGCAACATTTGGTGCTCCACATACAATCTGAGAAGGCTGCTCGTGTCCCAAATCCACAGAAGTAACGTGGAGATGATCTGAATTGGGATGAGGCTCACATGTAAGTATTTCACCAACATACAACCCTTTTAACCCTCCCTTGATGCTTTGAACTTCTTCCAAGGCATCGACTTCCAAGCCTATGGAGGTTAAGACATCACACACTTCCTGTGGACTTAATTGGAAATCTACGTATTCCTTCAACCACTTGTATGAAATATTCATCGAATCAATTTATATAGAGTTTCAAAAATTTCGACAAAAGTAACACTTTTCCATCATTTATGCAAAGAATCACCTGTTTTTATGCGAAACGAACCACTGGTGAACATAGAAATGATAGAAAATAAACGACACTACAACAAGAAGCATGGACAAATTCAACACAGATGAAATATTTGCTTCAAATATTCCATATCCCACGCCCATTCCCAAAAACAGCCCTGTTTCACACACTAACGTATATGTGCTCTGAGCTGTTCCACGACGACAATGCTTGCTTAGCCGAATAAAGTACAACAGAAAGCGGGAGCCAATCAACCCATAAGAGATACCTATGAACAACGGTGCCACATAGCATATTGTGTTGACGTGAACAAACTTAAGCAGTAAGATGGCACATAAAAGCATTATCAGACCAGAAATCACCTCACTTTTAAGGTTCGCATTTTGGAAAACAACACGCTGACATATTAGGGACAATAGAAATCCGCACATAATCATGCAATAGAAGAGCACAGTGGTGTTTAATGACAACAACAGTCCTACAACAATCACAATTAAATGCAGATTTACATACAGCGGGAAACTCTGAGGAAGAAAAAACCTATCCAAACTAACCACTTTCACACGTTCCTCTGGAGCTCGAAAAGGGAAGCGCACCGACAATATCAGCAATGCGGCAAAAGCTGCGCAAAGGGAAGAAATACAAAGCACGCCATTAAGCCCAATGGATAGCGTGTAGGCAACAATGCCGAATATAGGACCTAATGCCAAGGAAAAACGCTGAAACCACGAAGCACTATAGTTTGCTTCCGTACGAAGAAAAGACTCACAGGTATCATTGAGCAGTGTACTGCCCAATATTAACTGTGCCAGACCATAGCACATGCCAGACAACAGGCGAAGTAAGACCATTACTGGTATATGAGGAAAGACGCGGGAAAGGAAGGGCTCATAATATAGAGAAAGCGTGCTTACAATCAACAAAAAAATGCTCAATACACACACAATATTTCGTCTGTAGCGTTGTATCAAATATGAGCAAAAGGGCCCAAAAAGCCAAAGTCCTACAGCAAAAGCACACAACATATATCCCATATCGGCAAATGTATATGTCCCCTTGTTTAAAATCCATACAGGCAAAACAGGAATGAACATATACACCGAAATAGAAAGACAAAGATGGGCCAAGGCAATCAGCCAAAAGTCTTTATGCCACAAATTTATATGAACAGGTGTATTCTGATTATTCATGTTTAATAAGACTCGCTTTCTAACGGGAAGTCACCATTTTTCACATCTTCCACATAATGACCGATGGCATCAGACATAACCTCATTGAGGTTGGCATACCGACGGAGAAAACGAGGGCGAAAACCCTGCGTCATGCCCAGCATATCTGCAACAACAAGCACCTGACCATCTGTATGAACACCTGCTCCGATTCCTATGGTAGGTATTGAGATCTCACGACTCACTTGTTCAGCCAAAGCGGACGGAACTTTTTCCAAAACAATTCCAAAACAACCCACATCACATAACACATGGGCATCATTTATTAGTTTTTCCGCCTCTTCCTTCTCCTTGGCTCTGACACTATATGTCCCAAACTTATTGATGCTTTGCGGTGTAAGGCCTAAGTGTCCCATTACAGGTATGCCCGCATCCAATATATGCTTTATTGTATCAGCAATTTCCGCTCCGCCTTCCAACTTCAAAGCATCACATCCGCTCTCTTTCATAATGCGAATGGCATTACGCACTCCATCTGAGCAACTTGACTGATAACTTCCAAATGGCATGTCACAAACCACAAGTGCACGATTTACGGCACGCACCACAGAGCGCGCATGGTATATCATCTGTTCCACTGTAATGGGGAGGGTAGTAGCATTACCTGCCATCACATTGGATGCGGAATCACCCACAAGAATACAATCAATCCCAGCCTTATCTACGATACCTGCAGTAGTAAAATCGTACGAGGTAAGCATAGAGATTTTCTCTCCACGTCTCTTCATTTCTATTAAACGATGAGTCGTGACCTTTCTATTGTCAGTAACTAAATAGCCTGCCATATTTAAACATTATTTTTATTACGAATCAGACTTACGCAGTCATTTACTCCAAAATGGGTATAATCACTAATAACCACATGGGCCAAGGATGCGATTGCATCGGGCGAGTTCGTTGTGGCCAAACCAACAACCTTCATTAGAGCTGCCCTACCCGATTTAAGCCCATTAAAACTATCCTCAAAAACAATACATTCGTCAGGACTGGCAGAAAAGAATCTTGCCGCTGTAAGATAGCAGTCGGGAGAAGGTTTACTTTCCTTAAAGCTCTCTGCGGTTAAAATGGCATCAAATAGTGATTCGAATTCAGGGCATTTTGAATAAACATTTTTCATTTTATTCTGATTAGAACTTGTTACAACCGCTGTTTTGACACCATTGGAACGTAACTCACGGACAAATTTCAAAAAGCCCTCAACATAGGAGAACGACATGTTTCTCTCAAACAAGTTCAACTGCTCCGTTATTACGTCTCTATATGAAGTGAGTTCTTCATTAAAATATTTGTCATAAATCTGTTGTAAAGTTTGCCCTTTTATCAACAGTGAGAAAGAAGGCAACTCAGGATGATATATCAAACCCTGTTTTTCCCAAAACACAGAATATTGGGGTTCCGTATCAAACACCACTCCATCCAAGTCAAACAATGCAGCGACAAACTCTTTTATCATGCTTTTCTCTTTTTACGATGCAAAAATACTCATTTATTTTGAGTTGTATAACACCAAGGAACGATTTATTCAGCAATAATGTACCTGTCTCCTGTATTTTTTATCAGTTCCTTCTTGTATTTATCAGAAAAACCAGGTCGTATTGGTGCCGTAGGCAGACCGTATGGTGTCATAATGAACTTTCCATTGTTTTCTGGCTTCACCACCATGTCATTGTATTTCACAATGAGATACACTGCCAACTTTTTCCATCTATCCAACATCTGCTGTGCTTTACAATGTGAATATTCGGTTAGAAGGCTCATCGTCTTTTCTTTTGACATGGAATAAGTCTTGAGTGCAACATTCTCCAGCTCTTGCTGATACACTTGATATGACCTTTCTAAAGAATCTCTGACCTCTTGCAAACTCCCAAACATCTGGCTATATCTCGGATACACCATGTTACTCACCCAGTTACACACCCAAAATGCGTTGTCCACACTGAAATGTATTCCATCCACACCTGGAGTATTGTAACATGTTGGTGCACTCATAACACTGCAATAGACAGGTGTAAAGGGAGCCATGTTAGCATCATCATTACAAAACCACATGACGCCACCTATTTCACGAGGTAACCAAGAACGCATTTGACTGACATAGACAAATGCAGACTGCTGGGTGCTAATAGGACGTTCATTGAAACATGTCTTACCATCACATTTGAAAGATAATGGTGTAGGACGATAAGGCATCTCCCATATTCCTCCTCCTATATCACCATCCAATGAGAAAGGAGTTCCCTCATAATGAT
>CALZNR010000014.1 GCA_945827565.1 uncultured Prevotella sp. | reverse complement strand
TACACACTGCATATCGTCGGCAGCGTCAGATGTGTATAAGAGACAGCACAGGTGGTCTCTGCCAAGGGCCCCAATACCATCAGCAGAGAGAATGTGGCGCGCAAGCTGGTGGTCTCTGCCAATGTTGCCGGTCGTGATTTGGGCAGCGTGGTGAGTGATATTCGTAAGGCGGTTGACGAAAAAGTTACACTTCCAGAGGGTTATCATATAGAGTATGGCGGACAGTTTGAGAGCGAGCAAGAGGCTTCACAGACACTCTTGGTTACCTCTGTCTTTGCCATCTTGGTCATCTTCCTGCTACTGTTCAATCAGTTCCGTAATGTGAGGCAGTCGGTGGTTGTGCTGTGCAATCTGCCCTTGGCTCTCATCGGAGGGGTGTTGGCACTTCATTTGTCGGGCGGTGTGCTCAGTATTCCTGCCATTATTGGCTTCATCTCGCTCTTTGGCATTGCCACCCGCAATGGTATGCTGCTCATCAGCAGATACAATGACCTGCGTGCTGATGGACTGACCGTTTACGAGAGTGTGATGAAAGGATCTGCAGACCGCTTGAATCCTATCCTGATGACGGCGCTTACGTCGGCTTTGGCACTCATCCCCTTGGCATTGGGGGGCGATTTGCCTGGCAATGAAATCCAAAGTCCGATGGCAAAGGTCATCCTTGGAGGTCTGTTCACCTCCACTTTGCTCAATGCCTTCGTCATACCTGTGATGTATATCCTTACAAACAAAATATCAACACAACAATGAGAAAGATGTTTTTTTTCGTGATGATGACTGCTGCCTGTTGCGTTCAGGCGCAGAATGAGGTGGAGCGTGTGTTGCAAAGCGTGGAACAGCACAACACCACGCTCGTTGCCTTGCGCCACGAGACCGAGGCTGCCAAGGTGGGAAATCACACCAATCTCAATCTCCCCAATCCCGAAGTGGAGTTTGGCTATCTTTGGGGCAGTCCTTCTTCCATTGGCCACCGCAAGGATGTCAGTGCCGTGCAGTCGTTCGACTTTGCCACTGTCACCGGTGCCAAGCGCCGTTTGGCCAGGCAGCAGGATGCCTTGGCAGATTGGCAGTATAAGGAAAGTCGCATGCAGTTGCTGCTCGAAGCACATCACCTGTGTCTCGATGCCATTTACTATAATGCCATGTGCAAGGAACTGATGCAGAGAAAACAATATGCCGAGGAAATAGCCTCTGCACAGCAGAAAAGACTGGAGCAGGGAGATATCAACCGCATTGAATACAATCAGGTGAAGCTCGATTTGGCTGCTGTCTGTGCAGAGCTGATGCGCTGCAACACTGAGCGTGCGGCTGTAATGGCAGAATTGCAGCGCCTCAATGGCGGTGAACCTCTGTTGATAGAGGCTACTGATTATCCCGCAGTGGCTATTGCCAATGATTTTGAGGCGTGGTATGCAGAGGCAGAGCAGAAAAGTCCGGCATTGGCTTATGTGAAACAGCAGATTGATGTGGCTAACAGGGAACTGGCTGTGAGACGTGCCGACGGACTGCCCACCGTGTCGTTGGGATTTATGGGAGAGTATGTCAGCGGAGAAAACTATCAGGGTGTCAAGGTGGGCATGTCCATACCCTTGTGGGCAAACAAGAATCGTGTGCGCCAAGCCAAGGCAGAGGTGGAGGCAGCCAAAGCCAGGCAAACCGATGCCCGACAGCAGTTCTACAGTCGTCTGCACAATCTCTTTGTACAGCAGCGTGGACTTCGTCAGGTGGTACAGTCATACCAGGAGGCCTTGCGTGCCACCGACAACACTTCATTGCTCAAGAAAGCACTGGATGCCGGGAGCATCTCAACCATGGACTATCTGTTGGGTGCCCGTATGTATTATGATGCTGTCAATCAGAAGATGGATGCCTGTCGTGCATGGCAAAAAACAGTGGCAGAGATGCAGGCAGTGCTCCTGTAATCTCTGCCACTGCTGTGGCTTTTCTATTCTGCGGCAATAGTCTAATGGCCGATTTGGGCTTAACCCAAATCGGCCATTAGCGTTATGATGATAACTGCTTAAATATATTTGGCAATCATCTGCAAGCAGGTGGCGCTGCTCACAGGCTTGGGCAGAAAGTCGTCACATCCTGCATTGAGTGCCATCTCTCTGTCGCTGTCAAAGGCGTTGGCGGTAAGGGCTATGATGGGCAGTTTGGGCTGCGCAGCCTTTATCTCTCGAGTGGCTTCCAGTCCGTCCTTGATGGGCATTCTGATGTCCATCAAAATGAGGTCTATGCCACCTTTGTTAGCCATTTCCACTGCTTCTGCACCGTTACATGCCCTCACAAACTTATAATCTTTTTTCAGGATGTAGGTCATCAGCATGTAGTTGCTGTCATTGTCTTCTGCTACCAAAATTGTTTTCATATCAAATTATTTTTATTGTTTTAATGATTATGAAGGGTTATTCTTTTACAAACGGTTCCACCTTCTTCTAAAGGTTCCACCTTACTTTAAAGGTTATTCCTTCTTCCAAAGCCGGCTCATGTCTTCCAGAGTCTTGCCCTTGGTTTCGGGCACCAATTTCCATACAAACACGGCTGCCAGCACACAGATAACGCCATACAGTCCGTAGGTGAACCAATAGCCCATGCTGTTAGACAGGGGCACGAACGATGTGGAAACAATCCAGTTGAATATCCATTGGAATGCCACGGCTATTGCCACTGCTGCACCACGGATGGTGTTGGGGAACACTTCTGCAATGAGCACCCAGCAGATGGGGCCCCATGAGAACATGAACGAGGCGGAGTAAATCATGATAGACACCATGCAGAGCAGTTGCAGGCTTGGATTGTTGAAGGTGATGGCCACGCCAATGGCACCTATTGCCATGCCCAGTGAGCCTACGATGAGCAGCGGCTTGCGTCCTAACTTCTCTACGGTGAATATTGCCACGCAGGTAAATCCAAGGTTCACAATGCCGTTGAAAACGGTAAGCATCATAGGATTGTCAAAGCCCATTGCCTCATAGATGCGGGGTGCATAGTAGAGCACTGCATTGATGCCCACTGCCTGCTGAAACACCGAGAGCATCACACCTACAAAGATGCACAGAAAACCATAGGTCATCAGTCGTTCCCTCTTCTCTGTCACGGTGTTCTTGATGTCGTTGAGTATCTCTTTTGCCTTGTCAGCTCCGTTGATGCGTGCCAATATTCTTTCAGCCTTGTCGTCTTGTCCCACCATGGCAAGATAGCGTGGTGTCTCGGGCACAAAGCAAATCAGTATGGCAAATAGTCCGGCGGGAACCATCTCCGAGCCAAACATATATCTCCATCCGCTCTCAATGGCCCAAGCAGCTTCGGCACCATTCAGTATCTCGTTCATGCCGTTGCCTATGCTGGCAATGGCTGGTGCCACATGGTCGCCCAATATGAAGAAGTTCACAAAATAAACCACGAGCTGTCCGAAGATGATGGCAAACTGGTTCCATGACACCAACATGCCGCGGATGTTGCTGGGTGCAATCTCACCGATGTACATGGGGCACACGGCAGAGGCAAGTCCCACACCGATACCGCCAATCACACGGTAGATGTTGAACACGATGAGCAGTGTAAGGTTGGGTTTCCCTTCGGGCAGTACCATTGTCTCAGGGCACATGGAACCCCAGGCCGAAAGGAAAAACATGATGCCGGCAAAGATGAGCGAGCGCTTGCGTCCCAAACGGGATGCCAACACACCCGACAGGGCAGAACCAATGATACAGCCTATCAGGGCACTGGAACTGGTAAACCCATGCCAAAAGTCGGTATAGGTAAAGTCTTCTGCACCCATGAAAAATGCCTGCAATCCTTTTTCGGCACCCGATATCACAGCGGTGTCATATCCAAACAAAAGTCCGCCAAGTACTGCTACAAGTACAATGGAAACAAGGTAGGCTCTGCTACCTCCTGAGTGTTGTGTGCTCATTTCTGTAGTTGTTTCTTTAAGGTTATTCGTTTTAGTTGTTTTTCAAATTAAGACAAAAGTACAATAATTAACCGAAAAACTTTGCGCTGTATTGACTTTTTAACTAATTTTGTCCGAGAAACCTCATCTATTTATTAACCTTTGGCGCATTTCCTAACCAGGTGTGCCACAAAAAAGAATTGTTCAATGCTAAAACGTCAATTATTCATCGCGCTCTTCGCTTCCATGACTTCTGTGTTTGCATCTGCCCAAACGGCGGTGATGGATGTGAATACCAAAAAGGCGGGAGCACCTATCCAAAACACCATGTATGGTCTTTTCTTTGAGGATATCAACTATGCTGCCGATGGCGGTTTGTATGGAGAATTGGTCAAGAACCGCTCCTTCGAGTTCCCGCAGCATTTCATGGGTTGGCAAACCTTTGGAAAGGTGGCACTACTCAATGATGGTCCGTTTGAGCGCTGTCCGCATTATGTGCGCCTCAGTTATCCTGGTCATACCGACCGCCGCACGGGATTGGTCAATGAGGGCTTCTTTGGTATCGGTGTGAAGAAGGGAGAAACTTATCGCTTCACCGTGTGGGCCCGCTCTCTCAAAGGAACTGCCCAGATTACCGTGCAGTTGATAGACCCCTCTACCATGGGCGAACGTCAGGAGTTTGCAGGTGCACAGCTCAAGGTGCAGAACCGCAAGTGGGCACGCTATGAGGTGCAGCTCAAGTCGCCTGTCACCATGAACAAGGCTGCCCTGCGCATCTATCTCAACGGCCGCAATGCCATTGATTTGGAGCATGTCAGTCTGTTTCCCGTCAATACTTTCAAGAACAGAGAAAACGGTATGCGCAGAGATTTGGCACAGGCTCTTGCCGACCAGCATCCCGGTGTGCTGCGCTTCCCCGGTGGTTGCATTGTAGAGGGTGTGGATCTTGCCACCCGCTATCAGTGGAAAAACACCATCGGACCGGTAGAGAACCGTCCGCTCAATGAAAACCGTTGGGAATATACCTTCCCCCATCGCTTCTATCCCGACTATTTCCAAAGCTATGGCTTGGGCTTCTTCGAGTTTTTCCAACTGTCTGAAGATATTGGTGCAGAGCCTCTTCCTGTGCTCAATGTGGGAATGTCGTGCCAGTTCCAGAACCGTAACAATCCCAAGGCGCATGTACCTGTAGATGAACTGAAACCCTATATCGACGACTGTCTCGACCTGATAGAGTTTGCCAATGGCGACACCACCACCGTCTGGGGAAAGAAACGTGCAGAGATGGGCCACCCTGCTCCCTTCAACATGAAGTATCTTGGAGTGGGCAACGAGCAGTGGGACACATTATATTATGAGCGTTTAGAGCCGTTTGTCAAGGCCATCAGGGCAAAATATCCCAACATTAAACTGATAGGCACCAGTGGTCCTGACTCTGAAGGCAAGATGTTTGAGCTGGGCTGGAAGGCCATGAAGCAGCAGAAGGTGGATTTGGTGGATGAGCATTTCTACCGTCCAGAGGCGTGGTTCCTGAGCCACGGTCTGCGCTATGAGAGCTACGACCGCAAGGGGCCCAAGGTGTTTGCCGGTGAGTATGCCTGCCATGGCAAGGGCAAGAAGTGGAACCACTATGAAACGTCGCTCTATGAGGCTGCCTTTATGACCGACTTGGAGCGCAATGCCGATGTGGTGCACATGACAGCCTATGCTCCGTTGCTGGCTCATGTGGAAGGATGGCAGTGGCGTCCCGACCTGATATGGTTCGACAACACCCGTATGTTCAAGTCGGTGAGCTATTATGTGCAGCAGATGTATTCCACCCATAAGGGCACACACGTGCTGCCACTGACAATGGCTGGTAAGCCTGTGGCTGGTCAGGAAGGTCAGAATGGCCTCTTTGCCAGTGCCGTTACAGACAAGAATACGGGCGAAGTGATAGTGAAGGTGATCAACACCTCTAAGCAGGAACAGCCTGTCCAACTCAATCTGCAAGGCATGAAAGGTGCCGTACAGGCATCTACACTCACACTCTCACACAGTGAGATGGATGACGAAAATACCCTTGACCAGCCAGAGAAGATTGTGCCTGTCAAGGGTGTGGCTCAGTGCGAGAGCGGCAAAAAAGGTGCCGTGCTCACCGATAAGCTTCCTGCGATGTCGTTCAGAATCTATGTGATAGGTCACTCACGTCAGTGACCTATCTCATAAGGATTGTAATCGTCGTCATAATCCAGCGGGTCGCTCAGCGGAGCCTCTCCGGGTTCAACGGGTCTTCCCAATATGCGGTTTTTATTTTCAAACTGCATGGGCTCTATGTTGAGCAGAAAATCATTGCTGCCCACGGTGGGTATCACCAAGCCGAATATGCCGATGGCAGCCCTTACACCCTGGGGGCGTGCTGAATTATGAATATACAGAGTGGAATAGAACAGGTGGTTATACACCTCCATGGTATTTAACTTGGAGAAGGTGACCACCTGTTCTATGTTGTTAGAGGTAGAGTCTAATCGGGTCACCATCGACGACATGTTTCTGGCAAAGTCATCGGCACGGTCCTGCTCGCCCACCAAGTCGCCCAGGATGCACAGTACTACTGCATCAAATGCGCCCTTCTTCATGCGCTTTTCTGTGGGGACGGTTAAAATGGCGATAATCAGCAGCAAGATGATCACACCGCCCAGTTTGAATATTTTGAACAAACAGCTTCTTCCCAATTCCTTGCTGTATGAATCTTTTTCGTAAGTTCCCCTGTCAGCCTGTCTCATTGTGGTTGTTTTTTAGTTTGTTGCTTATCGGTTGTTGTGTATCAGGTTCATAAACTCCTGGCGTGTCTTTGCCTGATTGAAGGCACCGCTAAAGTCGCTGGTGGTTGTAATGGAGTTTTGTTTCTCCACGCCACGCATCTGCATGCACATGTGTTTGGCTTCCACCACCACCATGACGCCCAGCGGGTGCAGCGTTTTTTCAATACATTCCTTGATTTGCAGTGTCATGCGCTCCTGCACCTGCAGGCGGTGTGAGTAGATATCTACCACGCGTGCTATCTTGCTCAGTCCGGTAATGTAGCCGTTGGGAATGTAGGCCACGTGCACTTTGCCATAGAATGGCAGCATGTGATGTTCGCAGAGCGAAAAGAAATCGATGTCTTTCACGATGACCATCTGACTGTATTCTTCTTTAAACAGTGCATCGGTAAGCACCTTGTGGGCATCCATTTCGTAGCCTCGTGTCAGCACCTTCATGGCTTTTGCCACTCTCATGGGGGTTTTTAGCAGTCCTTCTCTGCTGCTGTCTTCGCCCAGTAGTCCTAAAATGGCCTTGTAGTGTGCCGACAGTTCGTTCAGTTCCTGTTGTTCTTTGGTTATTTGTTGTTCGGTTTTTTCCGTTTCAAAATCCATGATGTTTCAAGTAGTTGGGGTGTGTTTTTTCTTGTCCACCTATAATGTGTATCGAGAGGTGTGGCACTTGCTGTTGCTTGCTGCGCTTAGTAGGCCACACTGATTTTTCCTTTTACTATCGAGGCCTGGTTATATCCTGCCTCTCTCACTTGGGTAAGGATGGCATGAGCCTCTTCGTAGGTGCGGTAGTTGCCCATGCGGCATATCCATCTGGGTGAGTAGAAATGCACGTAGATAGGCTCCGTGGGGAACAGTGCCTTTATCTCGTTGCCTATTTTTTCTGCCTTCTGGCGGTCTTTTCGTGTGTTGCCTCCGGCATATATCTGCACCCTGTAGCCGTTCACCTTGTAGGCGTTTCTCACCACCTTCTTGCGGGTCTCTGGTGTGGTGTTGTCGTCAGTGGCTGGTAGGGTGTCTGTGATTGCCACCTGCCTCTTGGCAGTGGTTGTTTCCTGCTTCTTGGGAGTGGTCTCAGACTTCTTGAGATTTACTGTGGCCTCTGGTTTCTTGACCGTTGGCTCAGCTTTTTTTGCTGTTGTCTCTGTTGTTTTTTTTGCCGTTGCCACACTGCTTGGCGATGTGTTCCCAGGTCGCTCTATAATCACTGTTCTGGGCTGTATGGCAGGTGCTTCTGTTTTCACTTGATTGGAGCCCACGTGGCTACCGTTCACCAGTTGTGTTATCTCCTCGCTTTGGTGAATCTCTATTTTGCCCTGCCATTTATTGCTTTTCTGCAGGCGCTCGGTAAAACTCTGTGCATCGGCACTGGTGCCGATGCAGAAGAGTATGGTGAGCATTGCAATCAAATGCTTCATGCGTTCAGTCTTTGTTTTTACCCTATGATTATTTCCAGGCGTCGATGATGCCTTTGAAATCTGCCACCTTGAGTGATGCGCCGCCAATCAGACCGCCATCGATGTCGGGTTTGGCAAACAGTTCGGGTGCGTTGCTTGCCTTGCAGCTGCCGCCATAGAGGATAGAGGTCTCTTCAGCCACCTCTTTGCCGTACTTTTCTGCCACGGTGCTGCGGATAAAGGCGTGTATCTCCTCTGCCTGTTCGGCAGTGGCGGTTTTGCCGGTACCGATGGCCCAGATGGGTTCGTAGGCGATGATGACATTCTTAAATTCCTCTGCGCTCAGGTTGAACACGCTTCCTTCCAGTTCTGCCTTGCACACCTCGTTCTGCTTGTTGGCCTCACGCTCTTCCAGGCTCTCTCCGATGCAGAAGATTACCTTCAAGCCGTTTTTCAGTGCCAGCAGCACTTTCTCTTTCAGTATTTCGGGAGTCTCGCCATAGTAGCCGCGACGCTCGGAGTGACCCAGGATAACATATTGTGCACCGGTACTCTTTACCATCTCTGCAGACACCTCACCGGTGTATGCGCCCTTCTCCTTGTCGGCGCAGTTTTCTGCTCCCAAGCCGATGATGTCTTGGTTCAGGAACTGTGCGATGCTTGCCAAGTGGATAAAGGGAGTGCAGATCACTACGCCGCAGTTGGGCTTTTCAGCGTTCAGTGTGTCGTTCAGTTCTTTAGCCAGAGCCACACCTTCTTGCAGGTTCATGTTCATCTTCCAGTTGCCTGCTACGATTTTTTTTCTCATAATTTTCTTTCTCTTTAAAAATTGAAATATCTTGTTAGACTTCTCTTTCTTTCTTATCCATCTGCTCCATGCCCACAGGCGGTCGGTGATGGAAAGTATCAGCAGTGGCAGCACGTACCACGCTATGATGTTGGCGATGCGCTTGCCGGTAGAGTTGTGGGGCATTTTTCCTATCTCTGCCCGGTCCAGCGGTTGTGTCAGCTGCTCTTCCTCTGGCAGGTTGTTGCAGCTCCACTTGCGCACCACGGTGCCGTTTTTCAGCAACATCAGTCCCGGATTGCTCCGCACCATGGTTTGCAGCACCGTCATGTCTGTATGGTAGAAGGGGTATTCGGCTCCTGTGAGCAGTTGCCATCCCCTGATGCCTTGCTCGCTGCTTGCAGTGAGGCAGTAGAAGGGCACTCCCTCCTCGTAGGCATATTCATAGGCCAGATTGATAAGGTCCAGTCGGCCGTCGTCGGCATCTTCCAGGCGTGGTGCTATCAGCAGAAAGGTGTAGCCTTTGTGTTGCAGTATCTGCTGTGTCACGTCCTCGTTGTCGTTGCACCGCACGATGCTCAGGTCGCTTATCTCTGGTTCGTATCCCTTGCTTGTCTGCACCGTCTTGCTATCTACAAAGGTCCAGGTGGAGTCGGGGTAGTTGTCCAGCGTAAACTCCTTTGTCACACCATCCTTCTGCAGAATAAAGGTGGTTTCAAACTGCGGTTGCTCTGCCCCTTCGGGTATCTCCATCTTTTTCAAGAGGTTTGCTCCCGTGTGGTAGGGTCTGAAGTCGAACAGTGGCAGGTAGTACAGTCCTATGCACGACACCGCCAATATGAACACCGCTGAGTAGTTGATTACTATCCACTGACTGCTGCTGCTTATGAAGCGCGGCATCTTCAGTGGCATGGCACACAGTGTGGCGGTACATGCCAGCAACACGATGTTCTTCCACAGTGTCTCGGCGTTGGTCAGCTTGATGGCATCGCCAAAGCATCCGCAGTCGCTCACTGGATTGGCCACGGCTATCCACACCGACATGCCCGTCATCACCACCATGAAGAGCAGGGCCACGCGTGAGGTTTCTCTTCGCCTGATGGCAAAGAGCAGGCTCACTCCGATGCAGAACTCCAGTGCCGACAGTGTCACCGAGGTCAGTGTTATCATGGACTCGGGCACCATGCCTTGCAGCGACAGTGCCTCCAGATAGTCGGCTATCTTGTAGTTGGTGCCTGCGGGATCTACGGCCTTCACAAAGCCCGACAGGATGAATGTAACAGCCACCACCATGCGGCACACGTTGACGGCGATGATTTTCAGCGTTTTCACCCAGCCTCTTGTTCGTTTAGTTTGATGACGCCAAACACGGCATAGTTGATGATGTCCATGTAGTTGGCGTCTATTCCCTCGCTCACCAAGGTATCTCCTTGCAGGTTTTCAATCTCCTTAATGCGCTCTATCTTGGTCAGTATAAAGTCGGTATAGCTGCTCACCCTCATGCCTCTCCACGCTTCGTTGTAGTCGTGGTTTTTCTTCAGCATCAGTTGCAGTGCCTCGTTGGCGGCTTTGTCGTAGAGCGTCATTGCCTGTTGGTTGGTGATGTCAACGGTATCGGCAAATCCGTGTTCCAGCTGTATCAGTCCCACGATGCCGTAGTTGATGAGTGCCACAAACTCTGGCTTGATGCCTTCGCCCACCATCGACACCTTTTTGATTTCCAGACTGCGTATGCGTTTTGCCTTGATAAACAGCTGGTCGGTCAGTGATGATGGTCTGAGAATACGCCACGAAGCACCGTAGTCGTGCAATTTTTTCTCGAACAGAGTGCGGCACTCCTGCATGGCTTGTTCAAATTGCTCTTGCGTGTTCTTTTCGTGTGTAGCCATATCTTGTTTGTTGTTTGTTGTAACAGGCATTCTATCTGTGTGCAAAATTAGGCATTTTGATGCAATCTACAAAAAAAAGGAGAACTCAATTCTCCTTTTTCTTCTTGTTGATATATTTTATCTTGGCACAGAGCACATCAAACTGTGTTTGCAGCGAGTCGCGCTTGATGCGGGTGCGGGTGAGCAACTCCAGTGCCTGTGGCGTTACACAGAGGTCGGCTTTTTCCCGTTCCACCTTTCCCTGCAGGTATTTGTAGTTGGCGTTCACCGCTTGCAGTGCGCTATCCACCAGCGCCAGTTCCTGCTGTGCCTGCTTCAGTGCTATGTCTTGTTTCAGTTTCAGTGCCTCGTGGCGTGCATGGATGGCAGTGGGGTAGATGTACCTCAGCGAGTCGAGCACCAGCAGTGCCTCGGCATATTGTTTTTTGTTGTACATTGCCTCTGCCTCTTCCAGCAGTTTGTTAGCTTCGTCTTGTGCATCGCTGCGGCATCCGTTGAGGCTCATCATGCCCAGTGTCAGTGCCGCAAGGCTTATCCAAACCTGTAGTTTAGTCATCCGTTTCTGTGTCATGGTTATTGTCTGTATTCTTTTCTGTTGCCCCTTTGCTGTGTTGCGCTTGAGGGTGCACAGTCTATTGTTAAGGTAGGTTCTATGAATTACAATTCTTTTTTTTGAATTACCTTTGCGGTCTTTTG
>CALZNR010000013.1 GCA_945827565.1 uncultured Prevotella sp. | reverse complement strand
GGCTGGAAACAATTATTTTCTCGGCCTGAAAATTTTGTATTCTCGGCAGGGAAGTGCTTCAATCAACGTCAGAAACAAAATCAAAGCTATATCCATGACCGTTCAATTCTAATTAAATTGTTTCACTATCAGGTAATTACATCAAATCAATAAGATATAAAGTGCGCGGCAGAAGACTTTGTTCTCAATTTCAGAAAATGATGAACGTTTTTTAGAAAAATATGTACAGAATTTCAATCTTTTATCGGGTGAATTTCAGGATAGATTGGGTTTATCTCGATGAAGGGCAGTAGGCACCTCCAACCCTCCATTCGTCCCTGGCAAAATGTAAAGATTTTGTATTTTTGAGGTTCATAGAACTCCGTGGAGCAAAAAAGGTATTTTTTGGCAGATTGTGAAGATAAAAAGCGAAAATGTGAACAGTTTTCATGTCACTTTGATACTATACACGTCAATAATTCTTATTTTTTAGGATTGTAACTACTTGATAATCAGTTTGTATTTTGAGATTTTCGTTCTAACGCACGATCTCCCTCTGAGCTTCATTATAGTCCAGCGCGAGAAAAAAGTGGCTCAGAACGAAATTGCATAAATATGCAGTTTAACATTTAGGGCTTGAAATGATGATGTTTTTAATAAAATTTCAATTTTTGAAGTGAGGATATTTAGAGATGTTTTTAACAACAACAGGGACAACTTGAAACAACTTCTGCATGTTGTTGTGGTGGGGGGATGTTCCGGATGTTCTGAATTTCCTGGGTATCGTGTAAAATCCTAAATTCTTCAATCTTCACTCTTCATTCAAGTCATTTTTCATTTTTCATTCATGTTCTTGTAACGTGTTTGTAACATCAGTTTTCTACTTTTGCCGCCATAAAATACAACGAAGGATGAATATCAGAACGGTTTTATCAGGCACATTATTGGCAATGGGAGTGAGTGGTGCTTATGCACAAGAGTTTGCTCCCGAGATTCATGGCACCATCCGTGGCAAGTATGAGTATCAAACCAGCACCAATGAGGGGCGCTTTGAAGTGCGCAATGCGCGCATCAGCATGAATGGTAAGGTGAATGAGTATGTGGGCTACAAAGCAGAAGTGGATCTTTCTGATGAAGGTAGGATAAAGATGCTCGATGCGTATGCGCGAATATATCCGGCAAGGGCCTGGCAGTTCACCATCGGGCAGATGCGCGTGCCCTTTACCATTGATGCCCACCGCTCTCCGCATTTGCGCTATTTTGCCAATCGCTCGTTTATTGCCAAACAGGTGGGCGATATACGAGATGTGGGAGCCACAGTGGGCTATAAGTTCAATGTGGGGTTTCCTATACAGTTGGAAGCAGGTTTGTTCAATGGTTCTGGACTTACCGATCAGAAAGACTATTGGACCAAGGGCATCAACTTCTCTGGAAAGGCGCAGTTGATGCTGCCCCGGGGGGTCAATCTGACACTGAGTTTACAGAAGATAAAACCCAATCAAACCACCATTATGATGTATGATGCCGGTGCCTATTATCATGCCAGCGGTTGGCATATAGAGGCAGAATACCTGTACAAGCACTATGCCCACAATGCTTTTGATAATGTACACTCGTTTGATGGCTTTGTGAACTACGATATTCCTATCCGCAAGAAGGATGTCATGCTCAAGAAGGTGTCTCCGCTGTTGCGTTACGACTTTATGAGCGATCATAGCGATGGCTCTGTGAATGATAAGGGTGAACTGAAGTTGACCGATTACAAGCGTTCCAGAATCACAGGCGGAGTGACATTGAGTTTGGCAGCCCCCTTTGTGGCAGATATACGCATCAACTACGAAAAGTATATGTATCGTAGCGGCGCTGTGCCAAAGCCTTCGGAACAAGATAAAATAGTGCTTGAAGTGATGACCCGATTCTAAGGCGACAGGTAATAGATTTTGTCATGTTTTTTTTGGCAATTTGAAAAAAATAACCTACATTTGCATGATGTAATGCAAAAGCCTTATACTATGGAAGTAGGTGAAATTTTAGAATCAAAAATCAACCGAAGTGATTATAAAATCTTAGTTGTAGATGACGTGATGAGCAATGTGTTGTTGCTCAAAGTGCTGCTTACCAATGAGAAATTTCAGGTGATTACTGCCAACGGTGGCAATAAGTGCGTGGAAATGGCAAAGTCGGAGCATCCCGATTTGATATTGCTTGACGTGATGATGCCCGACATCTCTGGCTTTGACACCGCCGTTATCTTGAAGAAAGATCCCGAAACAGCCGATATACCCATCATCTTCCTTACAGCATTGAATGCTCCCTCTGATTTGGTGCATGGCTTCCAGGTGGGAGCCAACGACTTTCTGAGCAAGCCTTTCAGTAAGGAAGAACTCATCATGCGTGTGATGCACCAGATATCGCTGGTGGCTGCCAAGCGCATCATTGTGCAGCAGAACGATGAACTGAAACGCACCATCGGCAACCGCGACAAGATGTATTCTGTGATTGCCCACGACCTGCGTTCGCCCATGGCAAGCATACGCATGGTGCTGAATCTGGTGGTCAACTGTCTGTCGCGCGAAGTGGTGGGCGATGAGATATTCGACCTCATTGACAAGGCCAACAGAGAATCAGAAGAAACCCATGACTTGCTCGACAACCTGCTGAAGTGGACCAAGAGCCAGACGGGCCGACTGAATGTGGTGTTCCAAGATTTTGACTTGGCAGAGGTGGTGCCCGGAGTGGTGGATATCTTTGTGATGATTGCAGAAACCAAGCATATCGAACTGAAGCTGGATATGGGAGCATCGCCCATCATGGTGCGTGCTGATAAGGATATGCTGAAAACCGTTATCAGAAACTTCATCAGCAATGCCATCAAGTTCAGCAACGAAGGCAGTTCTATCGACATCTTCGTCACTGTGCAGGATAAGTTTGCCAAAATCAATGTGCGCGACCATGGTGTGGGAATCAGCGAAGACCGTCTGCACAATTTGTTCCGTGCAGGAAAAACAACCTATGGCACCAATAACGAAGAGGGAAGTGGTCTGGGCTTGCAACTCTGCCAAGACTTTGCCGAGAAAAACGGAGGAAGCGTGTGCGTAGAGTCGGTGCAGGGAGAGGGCAGTACCTTCAGTGTTCTGGTGCCCTTGCTTGCAGAAGAAAGTAACTAAGTTTTGAAAAGTGCAAGAAATTAAGTAACTTTGCACCCGATTTAGAAAGTATAACCATGGTGCACACCGTGGTGGTGTACCAACAAGTAAAAGAAGATAAAAAATGAAAGCATTTGTTTTTCCCGGACAGGGAGCACAGTTCGTAGGCATGGGCAAGGACCTCTACGACAACAATCAGGTGGCAAAAGAATTGTTTGAAAAAGCAAACGATATTTTGGGTTACAGAATTACCGACATTATGTTTGCTGGTACTGATGACGAATTGAAGCAAACCAAGGTGACACAGCCCGCAGTGTTTCTGCACAGTGTGATTTCTGCTGTGTGCTTGGGCGATGAGTTCTGCCCGTCTATGGTGGCTGGCCACTCTTTGGGAGAGTTCTCAGCATTGGTGGCTGCTGGCGCACTGAGTTTTGAGGATGGCTTGAAACTGGTGTATGCACGTGCCATGGCCATGCAGAAGGCTTGTGATATGGCTCCTTCTACCATGGCTGCCATTGTGGGCCTGCCCGACGAAAAGATAGAGGAAATCTGCGCTGGTATCAGCAAGGAAGGTCATGTGGTGGTGGCTGCCAACTACAACTGCCCCGGACAGCTTGTTATCTCTGGAAATATTGAGGCCATCAACGAGGCTTGCGAGCAGCTCAAGGCTGCTGGTGCCAAGCGTGCACTGCCCCTCAAGGTGGGAGGCGCATTCCACTCTCCGCTGATGCAACCCGCCAAGGATGAATTGCAGGCTGCCATCGAAGCCACTGAGTTCAGCGCTCCCAAGTGCCCCATATATCAGAATGTGGATGGCAAACCGCATACAGCCCCCGAGGAAATCAAGGCTAACCTCATTGCACAGCTCACCAGTGGAGTGCGCTGGACTTCTTGTGTGCAGAACATGATAGCCGACGGTGCTGACGACTTCACAGAGTGTGGACCTGGAAAGGCATTGCAGGGCATGATAGGTCGCATTGATAAGAACGTGGCTGCCCATGGGATAGCCTAAGAAATGAATATGGACAAGAAGATTATCATTTATCAGATATTCACCAGACTTTTCGGCAATCGCAACACTACTCGCAAAGAGTACGGTTCGGTTGCCGAAAATGGTTGTGGCAAGATGAACGACTTTGATGCGAAAACCCTGAAGCGCATCAAGGAGATGGGTATTACACATGTGTGGTACACTGGCGTGATACGTCATGCCACGCAGACCGATTACTCGGCTCAAAACATTCCCGTGCAGCATCCCGCAGTGGTCAAGGGCAAGGCAGGTTCTCCATACGCCATTACCGACTACTATGATGTGGATCCTGACCTGGCTGTGGATGTGGATAACAGAATGGGCGAGTTTGAACAGTTGCTCGAACGTACACACCAGCAGAGCATGAAGGTGATTATCGACTTTGTGCCCAATCATGTGGCACGTCAGTATCACTCCATTGCCAAACCACAGGGAGTGGAAGATTTGGGACAGGGAGACAATCCTGAGCATGGATTTGACCCGCAGAACAACTTCTATTATTGCCCCGGATGTTGTTTTGAACCCTCGTTCTCTCTTGCAGGAGAGCAGGGAACAGAGCCTTATATCGAATATCCAGCCAAAGCCACTGGCAATGACCATTTTGACAACCGTCCTGGTGTAAACGACTGGTACGAAACCGTAAAGCTGAACTATGGTGTGGATTATTACGCCGGCGGAGTGGGTTACTTTGAACCAATACCCAACACCTGGCATAAGATGCTGCACATACTGCTGTTCTGGGCAGCAAAGGGGGTGGATGGCTTCCGTTGCGATATGGCAGAAATGGTTCCTGCTGCTTTCTGGGCATGGGCCACGACAAAGGTCAAGGAGCAATATCCGCAACTGATATTCATAGGCGAGGTGTATAACCCCGCACAGTATCGCAATTACATTGGAGCCGGCTTTGACCTGCTGTATGATAAGGTGGGGATGTACGACACCCTGCGTGCTGTGACCTGTCATGGATGGAGCACACAGTCAATCACACAGGCATGGCAAGCCACTGACGATATTGCTGAGCACATGCTCTACTTCTTGGAGAACCATGATGAGCAGCGAGTGGCAAGTAGTTTTTTTGCACAAGAGGGCAGAAGAGGAGTACCAGCCTTGATGGTTTCTCTGCTGCTGCGTTCCAATCCTTTCATGCTGTATGCCGCAGAGGAATATGGTGAGAAGGGTATGGACAAAGAAGGCTTCAGCGGGTGTGACGGAAGAACCACTATCTTCGACTATTGGAGCATTGATACCCTGTGCAGGGCAGCAGCAGGAAAACTGTCGAAGGAAGAGAAGGCACTGTATGACATCCATTGCAAACTGATGAGCATTGCATGCAAGGAGAAGGCTGCCAAAGAAGGCTCTTTCTTTGATGTGATGTATGTCAACGGCCATCTGCATCGGCAGTATGCTTTCCTGCGCAAGGCAGGCAATGAGATGCTGTTGGTGGCAGCCAATTTTGACAATCAGGCGGTGGATATTGAGGTGACGCTGCCTGCACATGCCTTTGATTGGATGGGCATTGCCGAGAAAAATGCAGTGGCCACCAACCTGCTCACTGCCAAGAGGCAGAACATCACCTTGGCAAAGGACGGCAAGGTGGCATTGCACTTAGAGGCTTCTAACGGTGTGGTGCTGAAGATAAATACGGAGAAACAAAGAAAGAAAGCCTGAAAGATGATGGATGATATTGTGCTCAACGAGCATCATAAGGAGGAGTTTCCGCCGGCGCATACGGCGGAACACCTCTTGAATCAGACGATGATAAGACTCTTTGGCTGTGACCGTTCCTACAATGCGCACATTGAGCGGAAAAAGAGTAAGATGAGTTTCCACTTGAAGCAAAAACCAAGTAGGCAGGAGGAGAAGCAGATAGAGGTGCGCATGAACGAACTCATAGCCGCCGATTTGCCAGTGACATTTGACTTTGTTGACCGTAACCATCTGCCAGAGGGTGTTGCCATAGACCGCTTGCCGGATGATGCCTCTGACACCCTGCGCCTGGTGCGTATTGGCGACTATGATGTGTGCCCGTGTATAGGCAAGCATGTACGCTCCACATCGCAGATAGGGCGGTTTGAAATGCTGGGCACCAACTGGGATGAAGAGCAACGCTCGTTCAGAGTAAGGTTTAAAGTGCTATCTTCATAAACACGGGGAGGTGGTCAGAATAGGTCAGACCACTGGTGTAATAGGTTATACCTTCCAATGATTTGTCGTGGAAGATATAATCTATCCTTGCCCCTTTGGCTCCGCGATAGGTGCGCATCCAGCCGCTGCCACATTCCTTAAATCCATCTACCATGTCGCCGAGCATCACATTGTAAACGTAAGAGTAAGGAATATCGTTGAAGTCGCCACATGCCACCACGGGAATGTTAGACAAGCGCATCTCATTTGCCACGGTGATAGCCTGTCCTGCACGTATGTACATTCCCAGGGTATAGTTGCCATAGATGGCTTTGAGCAGTTGGTTGCTTTCCACGTTATGTCCCTGCATGTGCAACTTTGCCGCCTGATGCAGGGTGCGGTTAAAGCCTGTGGTTTCCAGGTGTACATTGAAAACTCTTATCTGTCTTCCATTCACATTCACATCTGCCCACATGGCACTGTTGTTGGTGGCTTCAAAGAGAATGGGCTTGCTGGCTGTAATGGGAAAACGGCTGAACACTGCCATGTCTTCCCTGCCGATAGCCATGTAGGGGAAGTACTCCTTGTAGGTGTCAGAGTTCTTCTTGTCGCCGCTTATGTCGGCATATTCTTGCAGGCAGAGGATATCTACCTTTTGCTTCTTCATCTCAGAGAGAATGTCGAGTGCCATAAATCCCGAAGTCTCACGGCCGAATGCTGCAACATTATAGGTGGCTATTTTCACACCATTGATGGCCTCGCTGTCTGATGCAGCAGGGCGCAACTGAAACATGGTGCCAATATAGGGAATACAGCATAAATCGGTGATCAACGGAATGGCTGCGATGTACCATTTACGGCGTATAAGCCAAATGACCAGCAGTAGCAGGTTGCATACAATGAGCAACGGAAGCACATACACAAGCATGGCATTGGCAGTGTTTCCTATAGGACTGCTGCTACCTCCATAAAGTCCGACAAAGGTGAAAATGCTGACAACAAGTTGAAAAATCAGCAACATGGATGAAATATACTTGTAAACTGCCAGTTTTCCCATAAAATGCAATGTTGGATAATGGTGTGTGGTTTATTTCAGATGTCTCTCAATGGTGTCGATCAATTCCTCTATTTGGAAAGGTTTTGCCAGAAAATCATCGCATCCAGCTGCCTTGGCAGCAGAAATATCCTCTTCAAAAGCGTATGCACTGAGGGCGATGATAGGCACATCGCTTGCCACCTCCTTGATGATGCGGGTGGCATCCAGTCCGTTCATCTCGGGCATACGGATATCCATGAGAATCAAGTCGGGATTCTCTTCTTCCTGCTGTGTCACTGCATCGATACCGTTCAGGGCTCTCAACAAGATGTAGCGATGCCCCAATACACTCCTCAGCAGTTGATAGTTGCTCTCTTCATCCTCAGCCACCAGCACCTTCTTTTTGTTCACCTGTCCCACAGGTTTGAGATTAACACGCAGTGTGCGGTTGTTGGTCTGTGAATCGTGGGTGTCCATTTGGTCGCTTACGGTGCCCTCGAAAGGAAGCTCGAAATAGAAGGTGGAGCCCTTGCCCAGTTCAGAATCTACTCCGATATGTCCACCCATTTTCTCTACGATAATCTTACAGAGTGCCAAACCCAGTCCGTGACCGTTGTTGCTGGTTTCTGCATCCTTGGAAACATAGGTCAAGAAGATGTTCTCCTTGTCTTCGGGAGCAATGCCAGTGCCCGTATCGCTGACGAAAAACTTTATCTTTGAATTCTCTGCAAACAGGCTGTAGCCAAAGCAAATCATGCCCTCGGTGGTGTGCTTGAGGGCATTGCCTATGAGGTTAGACAACACTTGCGACAGCCTGTTGGGGTCTGTCTTCATAATGATGTAGTCCTCGGGCTCAATGTTTTTCAGGCCGATATTATCGTGCAGGCGGAACTTGAAGCTCTGCTTGATGCTGTTGCACAATGTGCGTAGGCTGGTGTCTGTCTTTTTGAAAGTAATCTCTCCCGATTCAACGCGCGACAAATCAAGAATTTCGTTGATAAGGCTTTGCAGACGCTTGTTGTTGCTTTCGATGATTTCAAGATACTTCATGCGCTCTTCTTCCGAATCGGTTTCTGCCAAAACGCGTGAGAAACCCTCTATGGCATTGAGCGGAGTACGTATCTCATGGCTCATGTTGGCAAGGAAAAGCGACTTCATCCTGCTGGATTTTTCTGCCTTTTTGATAGCCTCTTCGTGCTCCTTCAGTTTGGCATACGCAGCATCACGCTCGCGTATGGCTTCTTGTGCCATGGCTCGTGCCTCTTGAAGTTGTTGCAAATAAAAATCTTGATTGTCCATGTTGTTTTCGGTATATGCAGTATATCACCCAACAAAAGTAAAAATTTTTTTTGATACGAGGAAGAAAAACAGGCGAAATTTCATCCTCTTTTTGCCTTTTCCCATGCTCCGCTGTTGCGGTGACTTGCCAAATACTTCATGCCCCTGAACACGTTGATGTTCATAAACAGAAAATAATAGGGGATATAGAACAGTTTGGAGGCTTTCCCTTTTTGCTCCATCAGATAACCGATAAATGCAAGAAGATAGAATATGATTTGGGCTATCCACAGGGCGGTATATATCCAACCTGCAGATTGGAACACCAAGACTACGTTGAGTGGAATGAGTGCCAGCAGTGCGATGGGCGTAATGCTCCAGCGCAATACGCGGTGAGACACGAATTGAAATGCCAGCATGGGATGTACAAGGGGATTCATTAGTCGCTTCAGTCGCCAGATGCTCTGTAGGCCACCAGCTGCAATGCGCTGTTTGCGTTTCCCCTCCTCCTTGATGTCGGCAGAACCGTATTCCATGGCATAGGCTTCCTTGGAGTAGGCAATGCGGTGCCCTTGTGCGGTGATGCGCATAGACATGATAAAGTCGTCGAGCAGCGTGTCTTGTGGCATGGGCTGATACAGATGCTTGCGCACGGCACACAGTTCGCCTGCTGCACCCATGGCTGAGAAAAGTTCGCTATCCCAGCGTTTCAGCGTACTTTCGTATTTCCAGTATGCCCCTTCTCCTTTTGCTGCTGTCTGCTCGTCGGCACGTGCCATCACCCTTTTTTCGCCTGCCACACAGCCCACTGTAGGGTCTTGAAACAGGCGGGCTATCTCTTGGATAGCACCGCTGTTGAGTAGTGTGTTGGCATCGGTCATGATGATGATTTCTGTTTGGGCGTGAGCTATACCGCGGTTCAGGGCTGCCGTTTTACCTTGGCGTTGGGGCTGATAGAGCACCTCTACTTCCGGATAAGCGCTGAGCAGTTCATTGGTTTTGTCATTGCTTCCGTCGGTAACCCATAGCAGGTGCAACTTGCTTGCGGGATAGTCGAGTTGATGGGTGTTGTTCATCTTCATCTCCACCACCTCTTCCTCGTTGTAGGCGCATACCATGAGAGTCACCTCTGGCCACAGGTCTCTGTTGATACCCAGCACAGGCTGCAGGCGGTGAAATCCCAGCATACGTCTTATCTTGAGGATGAAGTAGAGCAGAATGCCGTAGCCCACGTAGGTATAGACCACAATGCCCATACACACCCAGAAAATGATTTCCCAAACAGTTGCCATCTCGTGTTGTTATTTCGTTTCAATCTCCTCCTTCATATCAATGAAGTTACGGTCTTTGTCGTAGAACTCGTATTGCAGGAATGCCAGTTTTTCAGAAGGGATGATCTTGATGCCAAAGCCATATTTCATTTGCCATTGGCGCTTGATAGATCTGAATAATCCCTTGTTGATGTAGGCTGCCACATAGGGATGCACGTGCAGGCTGAATGTTTTGATGCCAATCTTGTTTACCAGTCGGTTTATTTTGCTTTCCAACTGGTCGGTAAACAGAATGCTTGACTTGATGGTGCCTTTGCCAAAGCAGGTGGGACAGGTCTCCTCCACGTTGACGTCCATGGCTGGTCGCACACGCTGTCGGGTAATCTGCATCAGTCCGAATTTGCTCAGTGGCAGAATGTTGTGTCTGGCTCTGTCTTTCTGCATGTTCTTGCACATGCGCTCATAGAGCAGTTGCCTGTCCTCTGCCAGATTCATGTCGATAAAATCTACCACGATGATGCCGCCCATGTCTCGCAGTCGCAGTTGTCGGGCCAGTTCGTCGGCTGCGCCCAAATTCACTTCCAGGGCGTTTGCCTCTTGTCCGTTGCCCGAGCGTGTTCTGTTTCCGCTGTTCACATCCACCACGTGCAGTGCCTCTGTATGCTCAATAATCATGTAGGCACCGTGCTTGTAGTTCACGGTTTTTCCGAAAGCAGACTTAATCTGTTTGGTTACGTTGAAATTGTCGAAGATGGGCACCTGTCCGTTATAGAATTTTACGATTTCTGCTTTTTCGGGTGCAATCATCTTGACATATTCCCTTACTTGTTCGTAGATGGCGTGATCGTTGATATGGATGCCGTCATAGGTGGGGTTGAACAAGTCGCGCAGCATGGCCACTGCCCGGCTCGTTTCTTCGCACACCAGTTGTGGGCGTTCTGTTGTTTTCTGGAACTTGGTAATGGCATCGTCCCATTTTTTTATCAGAGTTTTGAGCTCGTTGTCCAGTTCTGCCACTCGTTTTCCTTCGGCAGAGGTACGTACTATAACGCCCATGTTTTTGGGCTTGATACTCTGAATCAGTTGCTTTAAGCGTGTACGCTCTTCTCCTTTCTTGATTTTTGTGGATACAGATACTTTGTCGTAAAAGGGCATGAGAACCAAATATCTCCCTGCAAAACTGAGTTCGCAGGTGAGGCGTGGCCCCTTGGTAGAAATAGGCTCTTTTACAATCTGCACCAATACTTCTTGCCCCACCTTCAGCGTATTCTGCACGCTACCCTCTTTCTGTAGATCGGGCAGGCGTGTGGCTTTAGAGATAGGGTATAGTTTTTTTCGGTCGCTTTGCACCTGTTTCAGGTATTTCTCGTAAGAACTGAACTGTGCGCCCAAGTCCAGGTAATGCAGAAAAGCATCCCTCTCATATCCCACATCCACGAAGCACGCATTGAGTCCCGGCATCAGTTTCTTTACTTTTGCCGCATAGATGTTGCCCACGGAGAAGGAAACTGAGCGCGGCTCGTTCTGATATTCCACCAAACTCTTGTCTTCGAGCAGTGCAATGGAAATCTCCTTTGGCTGTACATCAATAATTACTTCGCTTGTCATAATAATTAGGTGGTCTGATGAGTGTTGTTTTAAAGAGAAAGGGTGTGCCGGTTTTTCTATATTTATTACCCGACACACTCCCTTCATTTTCTTTCAGACTGCTTCAGTTTAGAGCTTGTTTACTTGCTCTTATGTCTGTTCTTTCTCAGTCTCTTCTTACGCTTGTGAGTAGCCATCTTGTGGCCCTTCTTTTTCTTTCCGTTTGGCA
>CALZNR010000012.1 GCA_945827565.1 uncultured Prevotella sp. | reverse complement strand
AATTTTGGGCAGATTGTGAGGATAAAAAGCGAAAAAGTGAACAGTTTTCATGTCAATTAGATACTATACTGGTCAATAATCCTCGCTTTTTAGACTTGCAACTACTTGATAATCAGTGTTCATTTTGAGATTTTCGTTCTAACGAACGATCTCCCTGTGGGCTTCATTATAGTCCACAGCGAGAAAAAAGTGGCTCAGAACGAAATTGCATAAATATGCAGTTTAACATTTCACGTCTCAAATGCTTATTGATTTAACAGAATTAAACAAACTGCAAATTCAACAAGCAAGTGCAAGTTCAAGATAGAAATGCAAACCAAAGAAAGGAGAAACAAAGAAAAAGGGTGCAACATCCTAAGACGTCACACCCCACTTGCATGTTAGGTTATTTAAAGTTTGTTTGTGTGTTGTTTCAACTCATCACACCGCATCGCCTTCACGGCAAAGACGCTTACTTGGCGTATGCCACACTGCGTGTTTCGCGGATTACCGTGATCTTCACCTGTCCGGGATAGGTCATCTCGTTCTGGATCTTGTTGGCAATCTCGCCCGACAGTGCTTCGGTAGAAGCATCGTCCATCTTGTCGGCACCAACAATGACACGAAGTTCACGACCAGCCTGAATAGCGTAGGTCTTGGTCACTCCTGGATAACTCATGGCTATTGCCTCCAAATCGTTTAAGCGCTTGATGTAAGCCTCTACAATCTCACGACGGGCACCAGGACGAGCGCCACTGATGGCATCGCATATCTGAACAATAGGAGCCAAGAGAGTGTTCATCTCGCACTCGTCGTGGTGAGCGGCGATGGCATTGCAGATATCAGGTTTTTCCTTGTACTTCTCTGCCAATTTGGCGCCATACAGAGCGTGGGGAAGTTCGCTTTCCTCATCGGGCACCTTACCAATATCATGGAGCAAGCCAGCACGCTTTGCTTTCTTGGGATTCAGTCCCAACTCTGATGCCATAACAGCACAGAGGTTGGCTGTTTCACGTGCATGCTGCAACAGGTTCTGACCGTAGGAGCTGCGATATTTCATCTTTCCCACGATGCGCACCAGTTCGGGATGCAATCCGTGGATGCCCAAATCGATGGTGGTTCGCTTTCCAATCTCTATTACCTCGTTCTCAAGTTGTTTTTTCACCTTTTGCACCACCTCTTCGATACGTGCGGGGTGGATACGACCATCGGTAACCAACTGGTGGAGCGCCAAGCGGCACACCTCTCTGCGGATAGGATCGAAGGCACTGATAACGATAGCCTCTGGAGTATCATCAACCACGATCTCCACACCGGTAGCAGCTTCCAAAGCACGGATATTTCGCCCCTCACGACCAATGATTCTTCCCTTTACCTCGTCGTTGTCTATGTGGAACACACTGACGCTGTTTTCGATGGCAGTTTCCGTGGCAACACGCTGGATGGTCTGAATCACAATCTTGCGAGCCTGAGCATTGGCATTAAGTTTAGCCTCGTCCATAATCTCATTGATATAGCTCTGGGCGTCTGTCTTTGCCTCATCTTTCATGGCTTCTACCAATCTCTGCTTGGCCTCTTCTGCGCTCAGTCCTGAGAGTTCCTCCAGTTTGGCACGCTCTTGAAGCTGCATCTTCTCCAGCTCCTCGTGTTTGATTTGCAACAGTTTTTTCTCGTTGTCTATGCGATTCTGCTGATTATCCAACTCACTTTTGCGCCTGTTTTGCTCCTCTTGACGCTGATTGATGGTAATCTCTCGCTGTTTCAGTTTGTTCTCGGTCTGCTGGAAGTGCTGGTTACGAGCTTGAGCCTCTTTCTCAAGTTCACTTTTCTTGTTAAGGAATTTCTCCTTTACTTCAAGCATTTTTTTCTCTTTGAGCACCTCAGCCTCTTTTTCTGCGGTGCGCATCATCTGCTGGTATTTTCCTTTAAGCACATAGCGGAAAATTCCATATCCTACCAAGCCACCCACAAGGGTACCTATGATGGTGACAATTACGATTATACCCATAAATTTATTTTGATATTTGAAATGAATAAAATGTTCTCAGTCTTTTAGGTTTCTACTTCTTTTTTTCTCCGAGAGCGACTTCAATCTCTTCGGTCAGACTTGTGAGAACATCCATAAAAGGAGCCACATCATTTCTTGCACGCTCCTTCTGATACCTGAATGCGATATCAATCATAGCCATCAGCGCAATTGTATGGTCGCTTTTACGCCCTTTATACAACTTGGCATAGGTATTGTACCTGTCGGTTATCAGTTTTCCGGCAGCGCGATAAAACTCTTCTTCGGAGCGGTTGACCACCACTTCTATCTCCTCATCATATACATGAAGCCTGATGTGTAGTTTTTCGCTATTCTGATCTGCCATCCGATATTACTTCTGTTCTGTCAAGACCGCAATACATTTGTTCACGTCTCGAATCAGCTTAGACAATCGAGTACGGGCATTTTCCAAGTCGCCGTCTGTAATCTCAATCATCTTTGCCATTTTTAAGGAGTCGTATGCTTTTTGCTTTTGAGCCACTTCGCTGCGCAGTTCTTCCATAGTTTTCTCGGCATTATCGAGCATAACGTATAGCTCTTCGTTTTCTTTGCTCAATTGTTCAAAGCGAAGAATCATCTGCCTCACCCTGGTCTGGAAGAGCGCTATTTGTTGTTCATGTGCATTCACTCCAACTCCGATTATTTTACAAAGTTATGCTTTTTGTTTGAAAGGCAGGGATTGCAAAATAAAAATTAAGCATTTTTAACCCCGCCAGTCATGCTATTTCTTTCCGTTAGTAGCGTTATCTTGCGTCTTTGGCTCCTTCTTGGCAAGCATCACCACAGTATATACAAAGCGCGTGATCCACGCCTGACTAAACTCCAGTCGGCGTGCATACTCCCTTACCTGTAGCACCGTCTTGATTACTCCAGGATCGGTGAAATCGTTCTTGGTAAAGATCTGTCCCACAGTCTTTTCGGTCATGGCATACATGGCCTTCTTCATAAAGCCCGGCAGGCGCAATTTGTACTTCATCAGGTTGCCCATCAGCATCATCAGGTCTTGCGAGAAGCCCTGGAACTGTATCATATAGGGCTGTACATCCTGCAACTTACGGCAACGCTTGCGAATACTCTTGTCTATCTCTTTGAAGAAATCGTCATCAAGATTATAAATGTCTTTCAGCATCTTCTTGCACTTGGAACGCTCGCCCACTCCCAGTTTATTATTGACGGTGGGCACATGCAGCGTGGTCTTGAACACACGCAAATCGGGCAGTGCTGCAAGATTTGAAATACCTAAGTCGGCAGCCAAAGCAGCCTGAAAATACACGCGTATCAAGGTCATAAAATCCTCTATACCACCTGCTTTTGGTGTCTCATCGCTATTCTTCTTGAATAATTTGGAAAATATGCTCATCTGTATATTTACTTTGTTTTTTGAAACTTGCCCGCAAAGTTACGTTTTTTTATTTACATAGAAGAACGAAAACGCATTTAAAAGCAAACACTTCTTGTTTTTTTGCACACGTCCAAAGGAAGCCGCCCTACTTACGACAGAGCCAGAGGAGCCATGCAGGTTAAAATATTGTAAAGTTTCTATGCTCCATTCTCTTTTCAATAGATTGTTTTATAATTTTGCAAAAATTTACAATGCAGATAAAATAATCCATCACACAATGAAAGCACTTTTGGCTCTATCCTTTGCCTTGCTGCCCATGATGCACATAGAGGCTCAGAACACGTGGGAAGAAGTTGAGCAAACTCAGTCAGCAGTAAACCCCGATGCCAAGTATCTTGCAGGAGCGGTTCCTGTAGTTGACGGCAAAGTGGTATTCTCTACGGTGATTGCCGCACCAAAGCACACGGCCTCTGAAATCTATGACATCCTGCATAAGGAGATGTTGCGAATGACCAAAGAGAAAAATCAGTTTGACCAAAGCCAAATGATTCGCGAGAGCAAAGAGAGCGGAGAGCTTGGAGCTTACTATCAGGAGTGGCTGGTATTCAAAAACAAGCCCTTGGTACTGGACAGAACACGCCTGATGTTCAATCTGATGGTGAAATGCGCTGACGGCAAGGCAGAGGTGACCATGACCAGGATATACTACCTGTATGATGAAGAGCGCCATCCCATGGCCTACAAGGCAGAGGAATGGATAACCGATGAATATGGCTTGAAGAAGAGCAAGGAAAAACTATCGCGCGTTTCAGGCAAATTCAGAAAGAAGACCATAGACAGAAAAGATTATATATTCAGTAGGTTTGAAAAGCTGTTAAATTCATGACAACACCCCACGATTATCCTGACAACGGTTCCCGATTCTCCCGAGAAGGAGAAAGGCGCAAAGAGAAACTCAGACACACCATTGCTATCATCAGGAATGTGCTGAACCTGCTGTTCATACTTGTGGCTGTTGCAGGCATGGTGTGCTACTTCTATAACAGGGAAATGAGCACCATGTTGATATGTGTTGCCATTGTGCTGAAGTTTGCAGAATCTGCCATGAGGATTTTGCGCATATAAATGTAACAGGAATGAAATTTCTCTATCTGTCTGTCTTCTTTTGTTTTTCGATGATCCATGTCTTTGCCCAGGACTTCAACGATGTTGACGACTTTGGCAATAACATGAACGAACAAACAGAAAACAAGAATTTCAACAAACTCAGAAACGACTCCACACCACACAAGGAGATTCCGAGAGGAATAAGGGCGTGGACCATAGACAGGAAGTTTGGCGACATCAGACCTGCTGATGTTGACACGTTGCCACACCTGTATATGAACACCATCTTCAATACCGGAATCCACGGAGAATACAACACCACAGGCAACAACTATACTGCCAGACAGAACAGGCTCTTTGTAGATCGCCCACTGTCAGAGCAATTCATTTTCACACAGCCATACAGCTTTATCCATCAGGCACCCGACGAGATACACTTCACCAACACCCTGTCGCCACACACCAACGTGTCGTATGACAACTGCGGCGACAAGCTGAACGGCGAAGACCATCTGGGAGTGTGGTTTGCCGTAAACGCCGGCAAGCGACTTGGCTTGGGCTTCGACATAGACTACTCATACGCCCGAGGCTATTACAGCAATCAGAGCACCTCGCACTTCAGGGGCACTTTGATGACATCTTACATTGGCGACAGATATCAACTGCACGCCATTTACTCCAATTATCACCAAAAGGTGACCGAGAACGGAGGAATCACCAACGACGAATACATCGTTCATCCAGAGATATTTACCGACAAGTTTGCCACCAACGAGATACCCACCGTTCTGACAAGCAACTGGAACAGAAACAACAGTTCTCACTTCTTCCTGTCGCACCGCTACAATGTGGGTTTCTACCGATTGGAAAGACTGAGCGATGAGGAAATCAAGGCGAAGCAGTTTGCCCTGGAATCAAAAAAAGAGAACTTGTTTCGCAAGCTACAGTCTGAAATAGAAGAGGGTGAAGAGAAAGAAACAGACAGTCAACTTCTCTCGTCCACTTCCAGTACAGACGAAACTGCATTGAACATCAGCGACAGTTTGCTGGCAGACACCATGAAACGCGTCTATGTGCCGGTGACCAGCTTTATCCATACCATGGAGTTGAACAGCTACGACAGGATATATCAGGCGTATTCCTCGCCTGAGGACTACTATCAAAACACCTATTTCAGTGCCATAGACAACAACGCCTTTCCCGGTGACTCTATCTACGACCAAACCAAGATGTTCAGCATCAAGAACAGCTTTGGCATTGCTCTGCTGGAGGGATTCAATAAATACGCAAAGGCAGGCATCAAGGTATTTGCATCGCATGAACTGAGGAGATTCAAACTGCCAGAGATTACCCAAATATATGGTCATCCCACAGCTACGCTTGCCAATTGCAGCGAGAACTCAGTGAGCATAGGTGGCCAGATCAACAAAACACAAGGCAAAACCCTGCACTATAATCTGCTTGCAGAGACCTGGGTGGCGGGCGAAGACTTTGGACAACTGAAGGTGAACTTCGACACCGACATCAATTTCAGACTGTTTGGAGATACCGTTACGCTGAAAGCCAAAGCACATTTCTACCGGCTTCACCCCACCTTCTATCAGCGCCACTATCACTCCAAGCACTTCTGGTGGGACAATAGCAACCTGTCGAAAGAGACACGCACACGAGTAGAAGGACTGTTCTACTATCGGAAGACAAAGACCAAGCTGCGCATTGCCATTGAGGAGATACAGAACTACACCTATTTCAGCACCTGTTACAACACACAGAGCGACAAGCGCACCAACCTTTCTGCAAGCATCAACCAGTATGGCGACAACCTCAACATCATGACGGCGCAAATCATGCAGGATTTCAAACTGGGACCACTTCACTGGGACAATGTGCTGACCTATCAGAACAGCAGCAACAAGAATATACTTCCGCTGCCTGCACTGAACATCTTTACCAACCTGTACCTGAAGTTCAAGATTGTCAATGAATTAGCCGTAGAACTGGGGGCTGATGCCTATTACTTCACAGAATACGAAGCCTCTGACTTCTGCCCGCAGCTGAACCAGTTTGCAGTGCAGGAGAATCCAGCCAGCAGAGTAAAACTCGGAGGTTATCCGTTTGTGGATGTATATGCCAACATGCACCTCAAGCATGCCCGCTTCTTCGTGATGTACAGTCATGCCAATGCTGGTCAAGGCAATAAAAACTATTTCCTTGTGCCCCACTACCCGCAAAACGGAAGCATCATGCGCATGGGAGTGTCGTGGAACTTCTTTAACTAACCATGCCACACACAATCATTGACAGCAGTACACATTATATAATATAGCAAAGGACACAACCTATTTACTTTCAGCAACAAGATGGAGATAAAGAATGTAGAGTTTAGCATCAGTTCGCCAAACATATCAAAATGCCCCAACGACACCAAACCCGAATATGCCTTCATCGGGCGTTCCAATGTGGGCAAATCAAGTTTGATAAACATGCTTTGCAACAACAAGAAGCTGGCAAAGACCTCAGCAACTCCTGGCAAAACCCTCTTGATCAACTTTTTCATCGTCAACAAGGAGTGGTATCTGGTGGATTTGCCCGGATATGGCTATGCAAAGCGCTCAAAATCAGAAATAGCACGACTTGACCAGATGATACGTAGCTACATTCTGCAACGCAAGCAACTGGTCAATCTGTTTGTACTGATAGACATCAGGTTAGAGGCACAGAAGATTGACTTGGAGTTTATCCAATGGTTAGGACAGAGCGGTGTGCCCTTCTCCATAGTCTTCACAAAGGCAGACAAGTTGACAAAAACCAAAGCACAAGCAAACATCGCAGCCTATAAGAAGGTATTGGAGCAAGAATGGGAGGAACTACCCCCCATATTCATATCGTCTTCTGCAAACAAAACGGGACGTGAAGAACTCCTGGAATATATCGACGGCATTAACAAGTCTTTTAACGAATGACCTGCCTCTCTGTAGCGTCCACACACCGATATGATTAGATCTACATTCCCATCACAGCTATTGGAGCAGGCGGTAAACGAGTTCAACAAGCTCCCTGGCATTGGCCGGAAAACAGCCCTGAAACTGGTGCTTAGCCTGCTGAAGAGAGAGGCTTCTGATGTCAACCGCTTTGCTGATGCCATCAAGAATGTCAGAAACAACATCAAATACTGCAAGGTGTGCCACAATATCTGCGATGATGACATCTGCGAGATATGCAACAACCCTGACAGAGACCACAGCACCATCTGTGTGGTGGAAAACATTCAGGATGTGATGGCAATAGAAAACACCCAGCAATACAACGGTATTTACCACGTGCTTGGCGGGCTTATCTCTCCTATGGACGGTGTGCGCCCCAGCGACCTGTCTATAGGTTCGCTGATAGAAAGGGTATCTCAAGCCCCCCCGCAGGAAATCATCTTTGCACTCAGTTCCACCATGGAGGGCGACACCACCGTATTCTATATCAGCAAGCAATTAGAGCCACATCACATACGCACAAGCGTCATTGCCCGTGGCATTTCTGTCGGAGATGAACTGGAATATACCGACGAGGTGACTTTGGGAAGATCAATCATCAACAGAACGGAATATAAATAGCACAAAACAACACAAGAATATGGGAAAGCAAATAAAAAAAATCAAGCTGGCTTACTTTGGAGTATTCTTTGCCGGAGTAGTTGGACTTGCACTTCTTTCTTATTTTTCGCAAATAGATGGGGTTGTGGCAACGCACAGCAACGAGATATCTTTTGTGTTCAGCACCTTTTCCATACTTTACACTTTATCGTGCATCTACCTCACCACCAAACTGCTGCATTTCCCTGCCATACGCAGATACATAGCCAAGACCCCCAGCCAGAATCTCTTCTCAGCACAGATGGCAAGATTCTTTTTCCTGCTATCAGCTGTTTTTGTTAATGGTGCACTGTACTGGCTGAATCACATCGTGTCATGTTTCTACCTATGCCTCATCAGCGCCATCTCATACATTTTTCTCTATCCCTACCGCTCCCAATGCGAGGAGCTTCTGAGCAAGCACAAAGAAGACAAGGAGTAAGCAATGAAACTATCCATCATCATTGTCAATTACAACGTGAAGTACTACCTGATGCAATGCTTGCAGAGTATCAGGCAGAGCAAGAACAGCCATGAGTACGAAGTCATTGTGGTGGATAACCACTCACGCGATGACTCTGTAAAATATATCAAACGCTTTTTTCCGGAAGTGGTGCTCATCGAGAACATGCACAATGTGGGATTTGCCCGTGCCAATAATCAGGGCATAGCACGTGCACGCGGAGAGTATGTATTGCTGCTCAATCCCGACACCCTTGTAGGAGAGGAGGTATTGAGCGGGTGTGTTGACTTTCTTGAGAGCCACCCTGCTGCTGGAGGAATTGGTGTAAAGATGCTTACCGCCAACGGCAAAAAGGCAATGGAATCGAGAAGGGGTATCCCAACACCCATCACTTCGTTTTTCAAGATGAGCGGACTGTGCAGCAGATTTCCCCATAGCAGAATCTTTGCAAAATATTACATGAGCTATTTGCCATGGGACACGCCACAACGAATAGAGATTATCAGTGGAGCATTCTGTATGGTACGCAGGGAAACATTAGACAAAACCGGCTGGCTGGATGAAGACTTCTTTATGTATGGCGAAGACATCGACCTCTCTTACCGTATCTTGAAGAGCGGAGCAGAAAACTGGTATCTGCCCCTGCCTATTCTCCACTACAAGGGAGAAAGTACCAAAAAGAGTTCGTTCAGATACGTGCACGTGTTTTATCAAGCCATGCTCATATTTATGCGCAAACACTACGGGCACAGCAATCTGCTGCTCACTGTGCCCATCAAGTTTGCCATCTACTTCAAAGCATCCTTAGAGCTGATGGCGATACTCACTAAAAAAGTGAGCAAGACACTTGGTTTCTTCAAAACCAACAGGCGCAAGTTGATGCGCTATCTCTTTGTGGGCGAACACGATATGCTGGAACACTGTCGCCTTTTGGCACAGCACAAAGGTCTGCAAGGCAACTTTATGGACCTGTCACAAACCAAGGAGCTCACGGATGTTCACCTCCCCTCTATGCCTGCCCTATCTTCCAACCAGTGGCAATGGTGCATTGTTTTCGACTGCAAATCCATCTCGTACAGCAACATCCTGCAGTTTATTGAGAAGCACGAGAACAAGAACATCATCCTCGGCACTTATCACCACCAAGAGAACATGATTATCACTCCTGATGAAATCATCAAGAGTGAGAGTTTCCAATAATCCATATCACACCCACTATTCAGCAGATGGAAGCAACACGCGTCAGAATCAGAGCACTGGAACCAGAGGACTTGGATGAACTGTATGCCATAGAAAATGACACGTCTATCTGGCAACTGGGAGTGACCAATGTTCCCTATTCCAAATACCTGTTGCATAATTACATCGCCAACTCCAACGGAGATATCTATCACGACGGACAAGTAAGAATGATGATGGAGACCAAGCAAGGCAATGTGATAGGCATCGTTGACATCATAGATTTCTCGCCTGCTCACAAAAGAGCAGAAATAGGCATCGTGATAAAACAAGAGCACCGGCACAAAGGCTATGCCACAGAAGCCCTACGCCTCATCAAGGATTATGCCTTGAATATTCTGCACCTACACCAGTTGTATGCCGTTATCGCCTGCAACAATGAAGAGGCCACCATGCTGTTTCAACACAACGGATTTGAGGTGCAGAACGTGCTGAAGGAATGGCTTTATGACGGAAAAACATACTATGACGCGCAGATTATGCAATTGTTTTTGTAATTTTTTTCTTTTTTATTTGGTTATATCAAAAAAAAGCCATACCTTTGCAGCCGTAAAAATGAAAGAGGTGCGTTAGTTCAGTTGGTTAGAATGCCTGCCTGTCACGCAGGAGGTCACGGGTTCGAGTCCCGTACGCACCGCAAAGAAGTCCTTGGGTAACGCTGTTTACTCAAGGATTTTTTGAAGAAAGAGAATCCCCCTAACTGTCAAGGCAACTATGCTTCATAAAATCATATTGGCATTGGGCAGCAATGATGATAATGCGCCTCACCTGTTGGACGAAGCCATTACCATGATGAGGGATATTCTCTCTGTTGAAAAAGCCACACCACAATTACGTTCTCACGCCATCAATCATGGAAACCGCATGTTTACGAATGTAATGATTGAAGCAACCACCCCACTGGATTTTCAATGCCTGCGGAATGCCATCAAGCAAACAGAACAGCGTATAGGACGTATATACGATGGCAATGAGGTGGTGAAGATTGACATCGACATTCTGCAATACGATGACACCAAGCACCACGTGGAAGATTGGGAACGACCATACATACAGACCCTACTGTACGAACTGAACACATGAAGAAATATTGCATATTCCACAACAATGACATTCTCCTCAAAACAGAATGTGACGGGAGTTGTCATCTACCTCACGACACCCAGTTGATGAAAAGCATACCACCATCAGCAGATGCCATGACCGTAGAGATGCCGGACGATGACACACAGTATATCACCTACCCTACCCTTGTATCCCACCTGCCAGACAGCACTTACCAATGGTGCGATTTAAGGGGCTCATATTACAAACTGTCAGCAACCGCATACAAGACAGCAGGCAAATGCAAAGAACTGAATCACTGGAACGAAAACACCCACTACTGTGGCAGATGCGGCAGCACCATGGAGTTTTCTTCCAGCATCAGCAAGAAATGCACTGGCTGTGGACACGAAGTGTGGCCCTTACTTGCCACCGCCATCATCGTACTTATACACAAAGGCGACCAAGTGCTGCTGGTACATGCCAGAAATTTCAAAAGAGACTTCTACGGCTGCGTGGCAGGCTTTGTGGAAACAGGGGAAACTCTGGAAGAGGCTGTGAGACGCGAAGTGAAGGAAGAGACAGGAATAGCCATCAAGAACATTCGGTATTTTTCCAGTCAGCCATGGCCGTTTCCCTGCGGACTGATGATAGGCTTCAATGCCGATTACGATGCAGGCGAGATAAAACTGCAAGAAGAAGAACTGGAGTTTGGCAACTGGTTTGGAAAAGACAATCTGCCCAACCTACCAGAGAAGCTGTCTATTGCCCGACAACTCATAGACCATTGGTTAGACGAACAATGACCACAACATCAATGATTATCGGCACACACAGCCACACAGCAGAACAAGCAAAACAGCAATAACAATTACAAATATAAACCACCACAGACATGAACATCAGAAATCTCCTTTTCATCACAGCATCCTTCGTTATCACCTCACTCATCTCCTCATGCCAGTAGACCATAGAAGAAAGATGCGTCAGAG
>CALZNR010000011.1 GCA_945827565.1 uncultured Prevotella sp. | reverse complement strand
CCCAAAGACGATCCCAACGATGGCAACGGCATTGGGCGTGTGGTGCGTGAGGTGAAGGCCGACGGCAGTTTCTCACCCGTGTATTTCATTTATTACAATCACGGCTTCAATGAGAAAAATACCGACTTCCCCTATTACAAGAAGGCGAAAGACAAGGCCTTTGTCAAGGCTTGTGACGAGATACTTGCCAACCCCATGTATCGGATGCAATGGGCAGAAGAGGCAGACAGAGGCGACGATCTGCTGCCACTGAAAACACCCTACAAGGCATTCAGCGGATATACCCTGCCCGACGGGCGCAAGGTGGCACTGTGGAAACATGCGCTCACCAGCATGAGCTACGATGGGGGCAACACATGGAGAGAACCTGTGAAAAGGGCACACGGATTTGTGAACTCCAACGCCAAGATATGGGGACAGCGCCTTTCCGACGGCACCTACGCCACCGTATATAACCCAGCCGAATACCGCTGGCCACTCGCCATCTCACTGAGTAAGGACGGACTGGAATATACCACACTGAACCTGGTGAACGGTGAGGTGACACCCGAACGCCACTACGGACTGTACAAAAGCTTCGGACCGCAATACACACGCGGCATACTGGAGGGCAACGGCACCCCACCCGATGGTGACCTGTGGGTGACCTACAGCAACAACAAGGAAGATATGTGGGTATCGCGCATACCCGTGCCCGTGCAACTCAAAGCCACCACACACGCACAGGGCGGTTTTGAGCAATACGGCAAACTGGCCGACATGACCGACTGGAACATCTACTCACCCCTGTGGGCACCTGTGGCACTGGAAGGCAAATGGCTGAAACTCTCTGACAAAGATCCCTACGACTATGCCAAGGCAGAACGCATCATCCCTGCCACCAAAGAGCTGACAGTGGCATTTGACGTGATGCCCCTGCAAAACAACCACGGAGAACTGAACATCGAGTTTCTTGACGACAACGGCAATATGTGTGCACGCATCGTGTTAGACGCCCAAGCCACCATGAAGGTAAAGGGAGGTGCACGCTACGGAGGAATGGTGAAGAAATACGAAAGCGGAAAAACCTATCATGTGGAGGCACGCCTCTCGGTGGACGGACACACGGGCACCTACTATGTTGATGGAAAGAAGGCTGCCTCCAGAATGTTTGACACACCGGTAAAGAGTATCACACGCATCGTGTTCCGCACAGGACCGCTGTTTGACTATCCCAACATCGAGACACCTGCCGACCAGACAGAAGATATGCCACGCGCTGATGAAGAAGATGCACTGGCACAGTTCTGCATTGCCAATGTGGTCACCTCATCGGCAGATGCCGACCACACAGCAGCCATTCTGCGCTACGATGACTTTGCTCACTATGCACAGCACTTCAACACGATGGAAGATGAGAACATAGTGACCGACATACCCAACAGTGCCTCCTCTGAATGGATGAGCCGCAACATCCCACTGTTCAGCTGCGATGACAAAGACTTTGAACAGATGTATTACTACCGCTGGTGGACACTGCGCAAGCACATCAAGCGCACCCCCGTGGGATGGGGAATGACAGAGTTCTTAGTGCAGCGCTCCTATGCTGACAAGTACAACCTGATAGCCTGTGCCATAGGTCATCACGTAATGGAAAGCCGCTGGCTCAGAGACACCACCTACCTGCACGGTATTCTGAACACATGGTATCACGGCAACGACGGAAAAGCAATGCAGAAGATGGAGCGCTTCAGTTCCTGGAACCCCGCAGCCATCTATGAAGCATACAAGGTGCAGGGCGATCTGCCCTTCCTGCTTGCCATGCAACCTGCTTTGGAGGAGGAGTATGAGCGATGGAAAACCACACACCGCTTAGACAACGGGCTCTACTGGCAGGGCGACGTGCAAGACGGCATGGAAGAGAGCATCAGCGGTGGAAGGAAAAAGAAATATGCACGCCCCACCATCAACAGCTATATGTTTGGCAACGCCCAGGCTCTGCAAAGCATCTGCCAACTGGCAGGCGATGAGGAAAAAGCGCGCAAGTATGCCAACGATGCCAAAGAGATGCGGACCTTGGTGCAGAACATGCTCTGGAGCGAGAAAGACAACTTTTTCGAGACTCGCCGTGGCGACACCCTGGCAGCAGCAAGAGAGGCGATAGGATTTATTCCATGGTACTTCAACCTACCCAGCGACAGCAGGTTTGACGTGGCATGGAAACAGGTGGACGACGAGAAGGGATTCTCGGCACCCTACGGACTGACCACCGCAGAGAGGCGCCACCCGCTGTTTCGCACCCACGGCACCGGCACCTGCGAATGGGACGGTGCTATATGGCCCTTTGCCAGCAGTCAGACGCTGACCGCCATGGCAAACCACCTGAACCACAGTGCAGAGCCACAGACCACCAAAGCCACCTTCTTCAAGCAGATGAAGCTGTATGCCGAGAGTATGCACCACCGCGGACGCCCCTACATCGGAGAGTATCTGGATGAGACCAACGGCGCATGGCTGATGGGCGACCGTGAGCGCAGCAGATATTACAACCACTCTACTTTCAACGACCTGGTGATCACAGGTATCGTGGGTCTGCGCCCGCAAGCCGACGGCAGCATTGTGGTGAATCCCCTGATGCCCGAGGGCACCTGGACACACTTCTGTCTGGACAACGTGAGTTACCATGGCAACAACATCACTATCATCTATGACGAGAGTGGCACACACTATCACCAAGGCAAGGGACTGATACTGCTGGTCAACGGCAAGAAAGTGGCACAGCGCACCAATCTTGGCATGTTGAAATACAGCAAAGAAAAGGCAAACTGACATCTATAAATCATAAATCGGCAATCTGAACATGAGAAAATGGATTCTTTCATTGGCGCTGATGACTGCAATGGGCGCCAACTCGCAATGCTTTGAAGACAAATATACCCGACCGCTGGGCGACGTGCTGAATGATGTGGCCAAAAGGTTCAAGGTGAAACTGAAATACAACGTAGATACCACCGGACTGAAACTGAGCTATGCCGACTTCCGCATACGCCCCTACTCTATCGAGGAAACGCTGAACAATATTCTGTCGCCCTTTGACTTCAAACCTGTGAAGCAGAACGACAAATATTACAAGATAAAGCCTTACGAATACCCGCGCAGACAACCCGAGGATGGAAAGAAGCTGATGGCATATCTCTCTACGCTCTACCACGACAAGGCATCGTGGGAGGCACGCCGCCATCTGCTGAAGCACGAGGTGCGCCAGCGCTTGGGCATAGACCCCCTGCTGGCACAATGCTCCACAGAGGCACCCACGTACTCCAAAGTGAGGCGCTTTGACGGATATACCGTGCAGAACTTCAGACTGAAAACAGTGAACGGGCACACCGTTTGCGGTTCTGTGTATGCTCCCACAGGCAGGGGAAAGCATCCGCTGATTATCTGTCCCAACGGTCATTTTGCCAACGGCAGATACGGCAAGGTGCAGCAACTGAGACTTGCCACGCTGGCACGTATGGGCGCCATCTGCGTGGATTACGACCTGTGGGGCTGGGGAGAATCGGCCGACGAGGTGGGCAAAGAGGCGCATCAGACAGCCGAGGCACACGTGATGCAGGCACTCAACGGCATCGTGATACTGAACCACATGATAAAGCGCAAGGATGTGGATACACTGCGCATCGGAGTGAACGGAGGTTCGGGAGGCGGCACACAGGTGGTGCTGCTCACCGTGCTCGACGACAGATATACTGCCGCCAACCCAGTGGTAAGCATGTCGTCATGGTTTGACGGCGGATGCCCCTGCGAGAGCGGTATGCCCATCCAACTCTCAGGCGGAGGCACCTGCAACCCGGAACTGGCTGCCATGTTTGCCCCCAAACCTATGATGGTGGTAAGCGACGGAGGCGACTGGACCTCGACAACTCCCGAACTGGAATATCCCTACCTGCAACGCATCTACGGCTTTTACAATGCCACCGACAAAGTGAGCAACATCCATCTTCCCAACGAGCGACACGACTTTGGAGATAACAAGCGCAACGCCGTGTATCGCTTCTTTATCGACACCTTCGGACTGAACGAAAGCAAACTGGACGAAAGCAAGGTGACCATTGAGGAAGAGAGTGCACTGAAAGCCCCAAAATTCTAATCACAGATGAGAAAAACAATCACACAAGGCATTCTGTGGGCAGCAATGCTGCTGGGAATGTCAGCCACAGGCAAGGCACAGCAACACAAGCTATGGTATGACCAACCGGCAACAACCTGGACGGAAGCGCTGCCTATAGGCAACGGACGACTGGGTGCCATGATTTATGGTACACCTGCCACAGAACGCCTGCAACTGAACGAAGAGACAATCTGGGCAGGACGCCCCAACAACAACGCCAACCCCGAGGCTCTGGAGTATTTGCCTAAGGTGAGAGAGCTGGTGTGGCAAGGCAGATACAAGGAGGCACAAGACATGGCAACACGCCACGTGCAGGCGCAGACAAACTCGGGCATGCCCTACCAGCCCTTCGGCGACCTATACGTGAGTTTTCCTGCACTGGGAGAATATCAGGACTACTACCGCGAACTGAGCATTGATTCTGCCCGAGCTATCACCACCTTTACCGCCGGGGGCGTGACCTATAAGAGAGAGTACATAGCCTCGCTGACCGAGAATGTGATAGCCATCAAACTGTCAGCAAGCAAAAAGGGAATGATTACATGTAACGCTCATCTCACCACACCCCAACAGGATGCCACCATCAGAACAGAAGACAACCAGATAGTGCTGAGCGGCATCAGCGGATGGCACGAAGGACTGAAGGGCAAGGTGAACTTTACCGGCAGAGCCAAGGCTGTGACCAAGGGAGGCAAGACGGTGTGCAGCGACGGTGTGATGCAGATAACAGGTGCCGACGAGGCGGTGATTCTGCTGACCATCGCCACCAACTTCAAGCACTACGACGACATCAGCGGCAACGACACCATCATCTCTGATGCCACTCTGAAACGGGCATCGGCACACTCGTTTGAGACGATGAAGCAAAGGCACGTGGAGAAATACAAGTCACAATACGACCGTGTGAAGCTGAACCTGGGTGCCGACCGCTATGCCCATCTCACCACCGACCGCAGGGTGGCAACCTTCAAGGAGCACAACGACCTGCATCTGGCAGAACTTTACTTCCAGTTTGGACGCTATCTGCTCATCTGCACCTCGCAGCCAGGCTGTCAGCCCCCCACCCTGCAGGGAATATGGAACGACAAGATGCTCCCCTCATGGGACAGCAAATATACCTGCAACATCAATCTTGAGATGAACTACTGGCCCGCTGAGGTGACCAACCTGTCGGAACTTACCGAGCCCCTGATGTCGCTCATAGAGGATGTGAGTGTCACCGGACAGCAATCGGCACGCATCATGTATGGTGCCGACGGATGGGTGCTACACCACAACACTGACCTGTGGCGTGTGACAGGAGCCATAGACAAAGCCCCCTCTGGACTGTGGCCCACAGGAGGTGCATGGATGAGCCAGCACGTGTGGGAGCACTATCTCTACACTGGCGACAAAGACTTCTTGCGGAAATTCTACCCCATCATGGAGAATGCAGCACGCTTCATCAACCAGATCATGGTGACCCATCCCGTGACGGGCAACAGGGTAATATGCCCCAGTCTTTCTCCTGAAAACCAGCATCCCTACAATGCTACCACAGCCGCAGGAGTGACCATGGACAACGAACTGATATACGACCTGTTCAACCATGTCATCGAGGCATCGCAGATACTGGAGATACAGAGCACTCTCAACGACAGTCTGAAGCAGACATTAGAGGCATTAGTGCCTCTGCAGACAGGTCGCTGGGGACAGTTGCAGGAGTGGATGGACGACTGGGACAATCCAGAGGATGTGCACCGCCACGTGTCTCATCTGTATGCGCTCTATCCAAGCAACCTGATATCCCCCTTCCGCACTCCAGAACTCACCGCTGCCGCCAAGCAATCGCTCATCCATCGTGGCGACCCCTCTACAGGATGGAGCATGGGATGGAAGGTGTGCCTATGGGCACGACTGCTTGACGGAAACCACGCATGGAAGCTGATAGGCGACCAACTGACCTTGGTGAGAAACGAGAAGAAAAAGGGAGGCACCTACCCCAACCTGTTTGATGCTCACCCACCCTTCCAAATAGACGGCAACTTTGGATGCAGTGCAGGCATTGCCGAGATGCTGCTGCAAAGTCACGACGGCTTTATATATCTGCTGCCTGCCCTGCCCAGCGCTTGGGACAAGGGCGAGGTGAAAGGACTGAAAGCCCGTGGAGGTTTTGAAGTGGACATCAAGTGGAACCACGGAAAGGTGACCTCTGCCACCATCACCTCTACCCTGGGCGGCAATCTGAGACTGCGCTCTGCCGTGCCACTGAAAGGAGTGAAAAAGGCAAAGGGAGAGAACACCAATGCACTGTATGGTGTGCCACAGAGAGTGAAGCAGAAGATCAACTACCCCGAGGCACTGTGTCCCTGGACACTACCCGAGAAGACCTATCTATACGACATCCCCACCAAGCGGGGACAAACCATCACTATCAACGCAAAATAACTGAACCCTATGAAACATAAACTGCTTATCGCCACACTGCTGGCACTTTTTTCAATGAACGCCTTTACGGCAAAGAGTGTGTATAAACCCTGGAGCAACGGCAAACTGAAGGTGTCTGCCAACAACCTGTATATCGTTCACGAGAACGGCACGCCCTTCTTCTGGATGGGCAACACAGCATGGCTGCTGCCCGAAAGGCTGAACAGAGAAGAGGCAGAATACTTTCTGACCAAAGACCGTGAAGCGGGATACAACGTGGAACAGATTCAGGTGCTCAATGCCATTCCCACATTTAATGTATATGGGCAACAGGCAAACAACATGGAGTTTGACTTCAGCAAAGTGAGCAAGCCTGGAGTGTATGGCTATTGGGAACACTTAGACTACATTGTGAGTGTGGCAGAGCAGAACGGCATCTACATTGCCATGGACTGCATCTGGGGCTCCATGCTGAAGCACATGGACATCAAAAAGGCAGAGGCACTGGGCAAGTTCCTTGCACAGAGATATAAAGACTGTCCAAACATCATCTGGATGATTGGCGGTGATATCCGTGGCGACAAGTCGCCCGAGGTGTGGGACGCCATGGCAAGGGCTATCAAGAAGATAGACAAGAACCACATAATGACCTTCCACCCCAGAGGAAGAACCACCTCGGCATGGTGGTTCAACGACCGTGAATGGATGGACTTCAACATGTTCCAAAGCGGCCACCGCCGCTACGGACAGCGCAACGGCGATGGCGACTACACCATCAAAGACAACACAGAGGAAGACAACTGGCGCTATGTAGATATGAGCTTTGAAAAGAAACCGCTGCGCCCCGTCATCGACGGAGAACCCTCTTACGAGGATATCCCGCAAGGACTGCACGACTTCTCTGCACCCCGCTGGATGGACTACGATGTGCGCCGCTACGCCTACTGGGCTGTTTTCGGAGGATGCTTTGGACACACCTACGGACACAACTCGGTGATGCAGTTCATCCGTCCGGGTCTCAGCGCATCGTTTGGTGCAGAAAAACCCTGGTGGGAAGCTATGAACGACCCCGGCTACAACCAGATGAAATATCTGAAGTGGCTGATGCTCTGCCTGCCTTTTACCGAGCGAGTGGCAGACCAGAGCGTGATTGCCGGCAGCAACGGTGAACGCTACGACCGCAATATTGCAACTCGTGGAAATGACTACCTGCTGGTGTACAACTACAGCGGTAAGCCCATGGACATAGACCTGACCAAGATAAGCGGAAAGAAGAAAAACGTGTGGTGGATGAATCCTGCCAACGGCACGCTGACCTACGTTGGCGAAATGGACAGCAAGGTGCACACCTTTACTTATGACGCCGCCTATCTGAGAGGTTCTGACCGTGTGCTCATTGCCATTGACGCCGACAAGAACTACCTCAGCAAGAACGACACCATGATACCAGAAAAACAATGAAACAACAAGCTATATCCCATTTCTTCACGAAGACCGCACACTGGCAGCAATGTGCAGTCTTCGTGCTTGCGTTTACAATGACCTCACTGTCATTGACAGCAAAGACAAAGACAAAGAAAAAAGAGGTGGCTCCAGTGAGCGTAACAGAGCTGAAGACCGAAAGGATGACAGCACCCATGAGCATTGACACGCCTACACCACGTCTGGGCTGGATGATACAATCTGACAGGAAGAACGTGATGCAGCAGTCGTGTAGCATCATCGTGGCATCGTCGCGTGAGAAAGCCCTGCAACTGCAAGGCGACCTATGGACTGCCAGCATCAAGGGCGAGCAGTCGCAATGGGTGAGCTATGCAGGAAAACCACTGCGCAGCAACACCCGCTGCTATTGGAGGGTGAAGGTAGAAACCACCCAAGGCGCCTCGGAATGGAGCGATGTGGCAGAGTGGAACGTGGGACTGCTGAACGAGGCAGACTGGAGCGGACAGTGGATAGGACTGGATAAAGCCATGCCATGGGATGTGGAGGATGTGCACAGCCAACTGAGTTCACGCTACCTGAGAACGGAGTTCCAGCTGGATAAAGACATCAAGAAAGCCACACTCTATATCAGCGGCCTGGGACTCTACGAGGCATATATCAACGGAAAAAAAGTGGGCAACAGGGTATTGGCTCCCTCACCCACCGACTACCGACGCACCGTGCTCTACAATGCTTACGACGTGACAGAGATGCTGGACAAAGACAATGCCATCGGCGTGGTGCTGGGCAATGGCAGATTCTACACCATGCAACAGCGCAAAAAGCCCTACAAGATTACCAACTTTGGCTATCCCCGACTGCGCGCCAACCTGATAGTGGAATTTGCCAACGGCACGAAGAAGACCATAGCCACCGACTCTAAATGGAAGATGAACGTGGATGGCGCACTGCGCTCGAACAACGAATACGACGGTGAAATCTACGACGCACGCAAGGAGTGGGCACAATGGACCATGCCCCACTATGACGACAAGCAATGGATGAACGCCGAACGCATGGGCATCCCTTTGGGCACCCTGCGCGGAGAGATGATGGAAGGCATGAAGGTGGTGAAAACAGTCAGTGCCACCATCTTGAAGAAAACGGGTGATAAAGCCATCATCGACTTCGGACAGAACATAGCTGGATGGGTAAAGGTGCGCATGGCACAACTGCAAAGCGGCGACACCGTGACCATCAGATATGCCGAAAAACTGGACAGCACCGGACAGCTGTACAGAGAGAATCTGCGCAATGCTCTCTCTACAGATCATTACATTGCCAACGGCAAGGAGAACGGCAGATGGTGGAGCCCCATCTTCTCTTATCATGGTTTCAGATATGCTGAAATCAGCGGACTACATTCGCTCACAGAAGCCGACATTACTGGCGAGGTGGTGAGCGACGAGATGGAACAGACAGGCTTCTTCACCTCATCGAACAAGACACTGAACAGGATATACGAAAACGCCGTATGGGGTATTCTGGACAACTACAAGGGTATGCCTGTGGATTGTCCGCAACGCGACGAACGCCAACCATGGCTGGGCGACCGCACCAAAGGATGCCTTGGCGAGGCATACGTGTTTGACAACAACATGCTCTATGCCAAATGGGCACGCGACATCACCGAAGCACAGCGCGAAGACGGTTGCATACCCGATGTGGCACCTGCCTACTGGAACTATTATAGCGACAATGTGACATGGCCCGCAGCACTGCCCTTCAGTCTGGAAATGATGCTGAACCAATATGGCGACAAGCAACCCCTGCAACGCTACTATCCCGCTGTGAAACGCTGGCTGCAACACCTGAAATACCAATACGGGAAAAACGGTATCATGCCCCGCGACAAATACGGCGACTGGTGCGTGCCACCCGAGGAGATAACCATGATACACAGTCAGGATGCAAAGCGCAAGACGGATGGCACACTCATTGCCACTGCCTATTACTACCATCTGAACAAAATGATGGAACGCTTTGCAAAACTGTTAGGAATGGATGCCGATGCCACCCTCTTTGCACAAGAGGCAGAGACGGTGAAAAAATCATTCAACGACAAGTTCCTGACCAAGAAGCCCGGAACGGCAGAGGTGAGCCATCATCTGCTCTATCCCGACAGCACCTATTATGGCAACAACACCGTGACAGCCAACCTGCTGCCATGGGCTTTTGGCATGATCAACGACGACTACGTGCGCCAAGAGGTGGAGAAAAACATCATCAAGACAATCATCACCGATAACAAGGGACAGATTTCATGCGGAGTGATAGGCGTGCAGTGGTTGATGAACTCACTGACACAGATGGGCAGAGGCGACATTGCATGGCTACTTGCCACCAACACGAAATATCCTTCGTGGGGTTACATGGCAGAGCACGATGCCACCACCATCTGGGAACTGTGGAACGGCGACACGGCAAGTCCGAGGATGAACAGCGGCAACCATGTGATGCTGTTGGGCGACCTGATGACATGGGTGTTTGAATCACTGGCAGGCATACAATACGACAAGGCACAACCAGGATTTAAGCACATCCTACTGAAACCCGATTTCAGCGTGGATGAGATAGACAACATCAACGGTAGCTACAAAAGCATCTACGGCAACATTGTGAGCAGATGGAAGAAGAAGAACGGCACGCTGACATGGCATGTGGAAATACCTGCCAACACACATGCCACACTGACCCTGCCCAACGGCGAGACAAGAGAACTGGGTTCGGGCGTTTATGACCTGCAGGAGCCTCTGCCCATGAAGCATCCAGCCATTGTAGCAGACGAGTTTCTCTACACAGAGGCATCCTTCCCCGAATGTCACTCTGCCACCATCACGGAAACCAGAAAGGGCGATCTGATAGCCACCTACTTTGGAGGCACCAAGGAGCGCAATCCTGATGTGTGTATCTGGATAAGCAAGAAGACCAAGGGCAGCAAGGAATGGCAAGAACCGCAACTGGTGGCAGACGGAGTGTTCAAAACGGCTTCTGCAGATGCTGCCCTGGCAGGACTGTCGGGCATAGACAGCACTAACGCAGCAGCCAAGGTGGGACCCATCTTTGACAAGAGGATAGCAAAGAATCCTGAAGGCTATCAGCGAAAGGCTTGTTGGAACCCCGTGATCTATGAGCAGCCAAGCAACGGAGAACTGCAGATTTACTTCAAAATAGGCAACAACGTGGCAGACTGGAACGGATGGATGACCCGCTCTGTCAACGGGGGAAAAACCTGGGCACCACGCACCATGCTGCAACCCGACTATCTGGGACCTGTGAAGAACAAGCCCATTGTGAACAACGGGCGACTCATCGCACCCACCAGTATTGAGAAAGGTGGATGGCGACTGTATTTTGAATACTCTGATGACCAAGGTAAGACCTGGAAACGAAGCAACTTTGTGGAAGCCGACAAGGGAGTGCTGGCAATACAGCCCGCCATTCTGAAAATGAAAAACGGACAACTGGCTGCCGTGGCACGCACCCGAAGCGAACACATCGGCATTACCTACAGCAGTGACAACGGTGAGACTTGGAGCAAACTGAAACTCATTGAAACGCCCAACAACAACAGCGGACTGGATGCACTCACCATGAAAGACGGCAGACACGTGATGATATGCAACGAGCGGCCCATTCCCCACGGCATCAAGAATGGCAAGGGCGTGCGCACTCCTCTGTCGCTGCTGATTTCAGAAGACGGTGAGCACTGGACACACTGGATGACATTGGAAGACTCTCCCATCAGTCAGTACTCCTATCCCTCTATCATCCAAACAGCCGACGGTCATCTGCACTGTATCTACACATGGAGAAGGCAACGTATCAAACACGTGGAGGTAATACCCTGAACCAGTATAAGAAGCAGAATCCATCAGCAGGAAACAAAACAAGACAAACGTGTTGAAAGAAGAAAAACAAAACGAGATGAAGCACACATTATATATTATATGGGGCAACAGCATGGCAAAACAAATGAGAAGAGCAGTGCATGCCATAGGCGTGATGCTTGCCTTCTGCCTGGCGCTGCCTGTTCACGGAGAAGAAACGGCTGCCGACATGCCATCGGTGGCAGGACTGTTTCCCATGACAAACAGCGGACGACTGGTGTACAACTTTAACCAAGGCTGGCGTTTTTATTTGGGAGATGCCCAGGGAGC
>CALZNR010000010.1 GCA_945827565.1 uncultured Prevotella sp. | reverse complement strand
AGTTCATTTCAGCAAGATTGGCACCTTTACCGCCTAACTGTTCACGCATCGAGGCATTACCCTCAGCTTTTCCATTACCGAAGGTGTAAACTCTTTTCTCACTCATAAGTTAGTTTATTCAAATTTAAGATTAATACTAATTGTACATGCAAATGTAAAAGAATAATTTAGATACAGCAAGAAAACAGATAATTTTCTTCCTCTCATGTTGATTATTTTTCTTAATTTTGCAAAAAATATTGAGATGAGTAGAAAAAAGAAAGCGCTGCCTTTGCTGGAGAATGTCACCATTACGGATATTGCAGCAGAAGGAAAAGCATTGGCAAAAGTGGATAATATGGTCATCTTTATCCCTTTTGGAGTACCTGGCGACATCGTTGATATCCAAATCAAAAAAAAGAAGCATAACTACTGCGAAGCAGAGATTGCTGCATTTAGGAAATACAGCGAGGTGAGAATTGTTCCCAAATGCGAACATTTTGGTGTATGTGGTGGCTGCAAGTGGCAGAATATACCATACGAGATTCAGTTAAACGCCAAACAGAAACAAGTAGAAAGCCAGTTAAAACACATTGGCAAAATTGAGTTGCCAGAGTTAAGCCCAATCATGGGGAGCGAGCATATTTGGGAGTATAGAAATAAGTTAGAATTCGGGTGTTCCAACAAGCGCTGGCTAACACATTCAGAAATAGCCAATCCAGAATTGGTAATCTCTGATCATAATGCCATCGGTTTTCACATAACAGGGGCATTCGACAAGATTCTACCCATTGAAAAATGTCATTTAATGGATGCTGCCCACAATCAAGTGCGCAACAGCATTCGTGACTATGCACTTAACAACAGCATTTCTTTTTTTGATTTGAGGGCACAAGTGGGATTACTGCGAGATATTATCATTCGCAACTCAGATACTGGAGAATGGATGATAATTGTGCAGTTTTGCATGACAAATAAAGAAGATTCTGACAAGGCCATGGGGCTGTTGGATTATTTGTCGAAGACATTCCCCTTTTTAACATCTATCCTATATGTGAACAATCTAAAATGTAATGACACCATATACGATCAGGATGTGATGGTGTTCAAGGGGAAAGATCATATCTATGAAAAACTTGGCAATCTAAAGTTTAAAGTAGGAGCAAAGAGTTTTTATCAGACAAACACAGCACAAGCCTATCATCTATATGAAGTGGCACGTAGTTTCGCCTCACTCACTGGAAAAGAATTGGTGTATGACCTATACACAGGAACTGGAACAATAGCAAATTTTGTGGCAAGTCAGGCAGCACACGTTATTGGTATTGAATATGTTCCAGAAGCCATTGAAGATGCAAAGATTAACTCGGAAATCAATCATATTGAAAACACGACATTTTATGCAGGCGACATGAAAGATATTCTCACAGACGAATTCATAAAGAAACATGGCCGACCAGATGTCATCATTACAGACCCGCCTCGGGCAGGAATGCACAAAGATGTGATAGACACCATACTCAATGCGGCTCCTAAAACCATCGTATATGTGAGTTGCAACCCCGCCACTCAAGCCAGAGATGTAGCATTGTTAGATGTAGCTTATCGTGTCGTGAAGATTCAGCCCGTAGATATGTTCCCTCACACACCACATGTAGAAAATGTCATTAAACTGGAAAGGAAATAACACAAACCCATTATACAAACATAAAGCAGAATATGAAGTATAAAATATCAATTGCCGTTTTATTCTTTTTCTCAAGTATTGCAAATGTCTTTGCCCAGCAAGAATGGTTTAAAGATATCAAGTTAAGTGGCTATGTAATAGGCCAATATCAATACACTTCTAAGACAGATGCAACACCGAAAGACAATTTTAACACACGACTTGTTCGTCTGTCCATTGATGGCAAGTTATTGCCTGATTTCGCATATCGAGTACAAGCCCAACTCAATGGTACACCAGGCTCAAGTAGCGGTCCCCGCATTGTAGATGCATTTATTGAATGGCAGCGATATGGATTTGCCAAAGTTAAGGTGGGACAATTTAAAAGAGCTTTTACATTCGAGAACCCGATGAATCCCATTGATCAAGGCTTTATCAGTTATGCCCAGGTAATCAGTAAATTGTCTGGCTTTGAAGACCGGGTTGGTGAACACTCAAGCAATGGTAGAGACATTGGTGTACAACTACAAGGAGACTTACTTCCAAACAGCAAAGGACGCCACCTTCTACACTATCAAATAGCCATATATAACGGACAAGGCACCAACATGAAAGATGTCAACAACAGCAAGGATATTATAGGTGGCATGTGGGTTTGCCCATTAGAGGGGCTACGAATCGGAGCATTTGGATGGACAGGATCGTACGCCCGCAAGAATGGAACAGATGTGCAAAATGTAGCAAGAAACAGATATGCTTTCAGTGGAGAATATAAGAAGAATGACTGGACTTTACGCACAGAGTACATACACAGTCAAGGCAAGAAATTCGCATTCAACAATAGCAGTGACATCACTATCATCAATAACGACAAAGCTGACGGATGGTACATTGCAGGCATAGCACCTGTCATCACAAATACTGTACATTTGAAAGCCCGTTATGACGTGTATCGTGATGAAGCCAACTGGAATAGCAGCAAAAACATGTACGAAGTAGGTCTTGACTATATTTACAAAAAAAAGGTAAAGGTACAAGTGCATTACGTACGTGTGAATGAGCGCAGCAAGCATCAAAATTACAACATGGTGGATTGCCAGTTGAGCATGAGGTTTTAATCTCTGAATTCTTCCCAAATCTAACATTAGATGTCAGACAAACCCTTTATCAGTTTTATTATTACGTATTACAATCTTCCGGTACCTCACCTCAGAGAATGTATCGGGAGTATTCTATCCTTATCTTTATCTGCCAAAGAAAGAGAGATTATATTGGTGGACGATGGATCAAGCCATTGCGTACTTGATGCTTTGGAGGACATGAAAGATGAAATTGTTTACATCAGACAAAAGAATGGAGGATTAAGTAGTGCGAGAAACAGGGGGATAGATTGCAGCACAGGACGTTACATACAGTTTATCGATGCTGATGACTACATCATTACAAGTGCCTATGAACAGTGTATTGACCTTGTAAGATACACCAAAGACGTGGAGATGGTTATGTTTGACTACACCACCAATCCATCAAAGAAACAACAATTATCCAATCCTCTTCAAGAGGATACAGGAACTTCATTTCTGCTACATCACAACTTGCATGCATCCGCCTGTGGATATATATTCAAGCGTACAACTTTGGGCAGTTTAAGATTCACACAGAAAATCTACCATGAAGATGAGGATTTCACACCTCAATTAGTCATTCGTTCGGAAAAGATTTTAAGTACTGAGATCAAGGCCTATTTCTACAGAAAAAGACGGGGGTCGATCATGCAGAAAAAAAATCCGAAACATATCATCAAGCGGTTAGATGATACGGAATATGTCATCCTACATTTGAATCATCTTCTACAAAATATGCCTCAACCTGACAAACTCGCTATGCAAAGAAGAGTAAATCAGCTGATTATGGATTATATTTTCAATATTGTCAGGCTCACACGCTCTGAACGGCAATTAAACAAAAGACTTCAAAGATTAGAACAATATTCTCTGTTTCCTCTACCTCAGAAGAATTACACAAAAAAATATTATCTATTCAGTCTTCTTAGCAAGTACAGAGTTTCTCGTAAAATACTGAATCTTGTCATCAAAACCATACCATGATTTCTGTCATCGTTGTTACATATAATCAAGAAAACACCATAGCAAGAACTTTGGACAGTATTTTGATGCAAAAGGATGTTCAAGATTTGGAGATTATCATAGGCGAAGACCATTCCTCCGATAACACTAGGCAAATCTGCGAAATGTACGCCTTAAAATACCCCTCCATTATAAGGCTCTTCTCAAATAGTGAAAACAAAGGAATTGTAAGAAACTATTTTGACTGTCTGAAAGAGTGCCGGGGCAACTATATAGCCGATTGTGCTGGAGATGATTTTTGGATTGACGAGTATAAATTGAAAAAGGAGAGAGACATTATTCACAATCATCCAGAAGTGTCTCTTGTACATACTGATTGGTATTTTTACGATGAGAATAGGCAAGCAATGACAGATTCAGGCAAACAGGAATTTGACGCACCATTTACAATTGGTGACAAGATGCTTACGTCTATCATCACGCAAACCACCCGTCCAATAATCCATCTGTGTACATCTCTCTACAGGAATAGTGCCATCAAAAAGGCATATAATGAAGACAGAAACCTTTTTTGCAACAATGATTATGGCTGTGAGGATCTTCAGATTGCCTTTGCTATGGCCCAATGTGGAAATATCGCCTATATCCCCGACAAGACCTTGTGCTACAGCATTGGACATAACTCCATATCTTCACAGCCCAATGATGCCAAGCAATTTGAATTTGTCAAGAAAACTACAAATCTAAGTTACTATCTTTCAAACAAATTCCGCATCAAAAATCGTAGAACGAATATTTTTTTCAAACAGAAACTTCATGCCTTAACTATGCATGCCATCAGGAGCAATCAGTATTCACTAATACAAGAAGTAAAACACCTGACCGAAGAATGGCATACCACCCCTGCCCTAACTACACACATTCTCCTGCTATTTTCCCATAACCCTCAATTATTCAAGATAGTATCATTTCTCCGAAAAACGGCGGCATACATCAAAAAACACATTTTCTAATTGTCGGCCTACCCTACTCGTAGATGCAAGTTCAACTACCTTTTCAGAAATATCATCTGCCGATAACACCTCATCCTTTGTATGATACTGTTCAGCAAAATAACGAGATTTCAATACATGACACATCTGACGTGCCATGGCATCCACGTCGTTTAGTTCCACCACAAAACATGCTCCATCTATACGTTCACTTTGAGGCACTGCGGTGGTGGCAACTACAGGCAAACCCGTGCTCATAGCTTCAAGTACAACCAAAGGCTGCACCTCGCTTCTTGACGCCAACACAAAAAGATCTGAACGATGCAATAAACTCCGGATCCCCTCTCTATCCATCTTACCGTATGCCACCACAAAGTCCTCTATCTCAGCATTACTTGCCATCTGCTTGCATGTGGACGATTGTGTATTTTTTCCCGCTATATGAAGTTCCAATCTCAAAGTGTCTCCCACAACTTCCCTACACTTCGCAAATGCTTTGAAAAGTATGTCGTAACCCTTTCTGTATGTAAAATCTGCCACGCAGCAAACAATCGCAGTTCTACCCTTCATGGGCTGTTTATCCACACGATAAAAGAAGGCAGTGTCAACCACATTAGAAATCTCTTTCCACCGGTAGTCTGAACCATAATACCGTTGTGTGGCAAATACTATCTCATGAGCAACAGGAATCACCATATCAGCATCCCGATATGCTCTCTTTAACCATTCAATTTGCCATATCTGTGGACTATACTCCGTTCCAAATTCCTCTTGCAAATCCATGAGCGAAAGGTGTTCCGTCACAACATATGGTATATGATACTCATGGGAAAGGAACATAGACGCATAGCCTGCCCACTTCATACAGTGGGCGTGTATCACATCAGGAACACCATATTTCTCCACATACAAGCGAAAGAGCTTATGTACATTTCTCACCCATCGAGAAACATTGCGACGCACACACAGAGGAATCCCACGCATATATGACTGCAATATTGGAATATCATTCTCCTGATATTCAGTCAAGCCAAATGGCAATGATACAAAAGAACGCACATCTTTTTTTAACGACAACTGAACCACAGAGAGGATACGCACCTCATGCCCCAATTTCTGAAGTGTTTTTGCTTGCTCCAAACAAAACTCACCTCCATACGGAATAAAGAAAGATGGAATTTCTATGATATGCACAACTCGTCAGTATTTAGGCCAACTTTATTTCAATACTCCCTGCCCACCCTCGCAATACCAAGTCAGTACCGCAAAGGGAAAACAAATACCACACACCTATGAAAAAAGGATAGATAATCCCACACAGATTTCTATCCTTTTATTCCGTACGAATAAACGCTTCTCTTATGCCTCAGTAGCACTCTCTACTTCTGCATTCTCTTCTGAAGTTGCAGCAGCCTCTGCCTCTGCAGCTTCTGCAGCCTTGGCAGCTTCTGCAGCGGCTTTCTTTTCAGCAACCTTCTTGGCAATTTCTTCGTTTATTTTCTTCTCTGCTTCCAATTCCTTCGCAGCAGCTTCCTTCTTTGCTTTAGCTTCCTTCTCACGGATAGCCTCAGAACCCTTTGTCTTCAGTTCTTTCCATGCATCAAATTTCTTCTGCGCGGTAGCCTCATCAAAAGCGCCTTTCTTTACTCCACCACGGAGGTGTTTCATCAAATAAACGCCTTCACGGCTCAGGATGTTTCGTACAGTGTCCGTTGGCTGAGCACCAGTCTCAACCCAATAGAGTGCACGTTCAAAATTCAAATCTACTGTGGCTGGATTGGTGTTTGGATTGTATGTACCAATCTTTTCAGTAAATTTACCATCTCGTGGTGCTCTTGCATCAGCGATTACAATGCTGTAGAAAGCATAACTCTTGCGACCGCCTCGCTGTAATCTGATTCTTGTTGCCATTTGTTAAATATTAAATTAGGTTTGAATTAAATACCGTCAACTCGTAACGGCGCTGCAAAGGTAATACTTCTGACTTACACTGTGACGCTTCAGCACACAATATTATTATTTTTTAACAAGAGTTAAACCAACCTTCATTCCACTCACCGACTTCATCAGGGTGTTTAGCGTACTCATACTGGTGTATGTACTCTTGCTGGTCATCGTTTTAAACATCTCCAACAACTTGGACGCATCCGTTACAAACATCATTTGATTGTTTTCCAGCTGTGTTGTTATGCTTATCGTCTTGGTTCTATAGGTACCATAAGTCAGTTGTAACTGTCCATCCTTGATAGCCCACTTACCAGTAAGTTTTTTTCGTGACAACATTTCTGTAAATGTACCGTCTTCATTGAAGGTAAAACTCATCGCACCTTCTTTAATGCCATACACCGCCAATTTTGTCTTTAAAGTTTTCTCTATTTTCTCTGCAGTCAATTTTGCACCAACCTGCGTCAGCACATTGTCAGACTGAAAAAGGATGGCAGGCTCTGAATATACCCATGTGCCTACAATCGAATTTTCTGACACCTGCTTGTCTTTTGAAAATATAGAAGCTATCCCCGATATCAAACTACTGATATCTGAAGAGGATCCCTGCAATGCTGATGTACTTGAGTTGTTCCCCATACCCAATATATTTGCCAAGTTACTCTGTGCATTCACCATATTACTTGTCAACACCATCAACAGCAATAAAATACTTTGTTTGAATTTCATAATTTTATTCTTTTTTATTATCGGCCGCAAAGTTAAATCATTTACTTCAAACTAACGAATGAAATAGACTAAAAACAGCTATTCACTCCTTGTTATTACGCAATATGTGGTTCTGAATAAAAAAAACATTTCATTTGGCATCTTGTTCAAATAAAGTGATTATTTTTGTAGGTGGATTAAGGAAACACATCAGTCATGGTTGATAACGAAGGTCTGTCAATACTCATTCCTACATATAACTTTGCGTGTTTGCAGTTGGTAAGCAACCTGCACAAACAGGCAATGGCATTGTCCATACCATTTGAGATTATCATATCCGACGATGCCTCCTCTGACTTAGATAGCATCCGCCAAAATAAGCACATCAATAACCTACCCTTTTGCAAATACATCTTACAGCCTCACAACTTAGGACGTGCTTCTAATAGGAACTTTCTGGCCAATGAAAGCAAATTCTCATGTCTGCTTTTCATTGACAGCGATATGACCACTCTCAACGATTCCTATCTTGCATCCTATTGGAATCATCATACTCAGGATGTGGTGTATGGAGGGTATGTTGTACGCAACGCAAGCACTCAGTTACAGAAGAGAAACCTGCGCTATAAGTTTGAGTATTCCTGCCTTTTACTCTCATCAGCAGAAGTTCGCCAGAAAAAGCCGTATCATCACTTTCATGCTTCTAATTTCATGATACAGAGAAACATCATGACAAGCATTCCGTTTGACAACCGCTTCACACTATATGGTTACGAGGATGTGTTACTCGGAAAGCGTCTTCAAGAGAGCAAGGTCAAGATACAGCACATCAATAATCCACTGGGATTTGAAGTATTTGAGAACAACGCTGAATTTCTAAAAAAAACAGAGGAAAGTCTGCTCACCTTACACAAATTTCAAGATGAACTTAAAGGCTATAACCAGTTGCTTGGCTTCTGCGATTTTATTAAGAAAAACGGACTGCATATCCCATTCAAGTGGTTCTACATTATGTTTAGAAAAGCCCTGCAAAACCATCTTTGTGGCAAGCACCCTACGCTGTGTGCATTCAGAATATACAAGATTGGATATTTCCTAACTTTGCAGCCTTAACGCTGCTTTTGCGAGATAATTTTACACCTAACTATTATACAAATACCTGAAGACAATGAAACGATTTGCATTTAAAATGATTCTCAAAAAGGGATGTGAGAAAGAGTACGAACGTAGGCACGCTGCCATTTGGCCCGAACTGGTGCAGATGATTAAAGACCAAGGAGTAAGTGACTATAGCATTTTTTGGGACAAGGAAACAAACATCCTTTTTGCTGTACAGAAATGCGACAAGGAAACAAACAGTCAAGATACGACCAATGTGGACCCGATAACTCAAAAATGGTGGGATATGATGGCAGACATCATGGAAGTGAATCCTGACAATTCTCCAGTTTCCATTCCATTGCAAGAACTTTTCCATTTGGAATAGTTGCTTGCGTTCAGTTGTATCTCCCCTATTGACAACAAATCACATGCACAGTATCAAGGAAGCCATAAAAAGAAATGGAAAGCTCAAATGCATAGTGCACCGCCTCATTATGCACCCTCTCCTCGTGCGCCCCAGATGGTATATCAGGTGTTTAGCACCCCTATACCAACATAGAGGGAAAGGGTCTGTAATTTATGGAAGTGTAAGAATGGATACACCTCCATTCCATCATTTTTCCATAGGCAAACGGAGCGTCATTGAATCCTATAGTTGCATCAACAATGCAGTGGGCGATGTGTCGATTGGGGATGACACACGTATCGGACTACACAACACAGTCATTGGTCCTGTAAGTATCGGTAAGCACGTGATTACAGCACAAGGAGTAACAATCTCTGCACTGAACCATAATTTTAGCGACATCTCCCAACCAATCTGCACACAAGGCTACAACACCCAAGAAATTATCATTGAAGACGATGTGTGGATTGGAGCCAACAGCGTAATACTTCAAGGAGTGCACCTTGGAACCCACTCTGTAATAGCTGCTGGCGCAGTTGTCACCAAAGATGTGCAGCCCTATACAGTAGTGGCAGGCAATCCTGCCAAGGTGATAAGGATTCTCAAGTAACGTTTGTTTTTACTTCACAGAGTTGTTTACGAACTAAACTTAAACATAGACAAAGCATCAGATTACATGATCATAGGTATAGAGGCACAACGGATATTCCGCAAAAAAAAGCACGGAATGGATATGGTGATTCTTGAAGAAATCAAGCAATTGCAACTGATGGACAAGAAGAACCAATACTATATATTTGTCAAATCTGGCGATGACAGATGTATTCACAATACAGACAATTTTCATATTGTTGAAATCCGTTGTCCTTCCTATCCCTTATGGGAACAAGTTGCGTTGCCGTTAGCAATTAGGAAATATCATCTCGACATTTTGCACTGTACCAGCAACACTGCCCCACTGTATTGCCGAGTTCCGATAGTTCTCACGCTACACGACATTATTTATTTGGAAAAACGCACACAATCCAATCAATCGCTGTATCAAAACCTGGGATGGATATATCGAAAGTGGATTGTGCCAAGAATTATCCATAAATGCAGTAAGATTATTACTGTTTCCAATTTCGAGTTGACAAATATTACACGTAGGTTTCCACACCTGCCTTCCAATGCCATCTGCATGATTTACAACGGATACAACAGCAGATTTTGCACATCAGACAATCTCCAAGAACAAGCCCTCTCTTCACAAATATGCAAGAAATATGCCGGTACAGACGGATTCCTGTTTTTCTTTGGGAACACCGACCCTAAAAAAAATACAGAGAATACCATACTTGCATATGCACATTACTTAGGACAATCTAAGCACAGAAGAAAACTACTGATAGGTGATTTTCGCGAGCATGACTTAAACACAATATTGAAGAAACACCACATGGAGAACATTCGCTCATCTATCATACTGGCAGATTACATTCCCAACACAGACATGCCACACATTTACAGGAATGCCTTTGCTGTACTCTACACCTCATTGAGAGAGAGTTTCGGTATTCCACTGATAGAAGCTATGGCGTGCGGCACTCCCGTAGTTACAGGCATCACTTCTTCATTGCCCGAAATTGCTGGTGAAAAGGCAGCCATGTGCGATGTCACCAAACCAGAAGCCATTGCATCTTTGCTTCTTCAATTAGAGGTCGATAGTGAGTATTATCAATTCCAGAAAGAATGGGGGCTTCAGCGTTCCAAACTATTCTCTTGGCGGCGCACTGCACAGCAGTTATTAGAGGTATATGAAAGCTTTTCACCAAGTAGCCATTCAAAATAACATCACGCAAATAAAAGTCGGGAAACGGAACCTCATGGTTTCCTCCCAATGCGCCCTCAAAAGATAACAACAAAAAATCGACCGATGAACAGTTACAATTCTCTATTCATCGGTCAATTTTTATAGGCAAGTGCAGTAAAGCACGCCGATAACTGAGCATCCATCGTCCACACCCCACTATCGAGGTAAGGACAGCATATTATGCCAGTGTAATCTTGTCTTCAGTTGCAACAATCTTGCCTTCCTTAAACAGCCAGCCCATACCCAGCAAGGTTTCTTCCTCGCTAATCTTGGCTTTCTTTGCAATTTCTTTCACAGACAAAGCGCACTCAGATGACGCCAAAGCCTGATAAACATCTCCTGCCTTGAAACCTACGTTCTCAGCATTCACCACCAAAGCAGCTTTTTTTGTTGCTCCGCAACTTCTTTTTGCTGGTGCCTTTTTTACCTCTTCACACTTAGCTACCTCTGCTGTTGACTTCTTTGTTGTCTTCTTTTCTGCCATAACTAATTTATTTAATCAGATAAATAATTGCCACTTATATCAGCAATTTCGTTGCAAATTTAAAGTAAATATAATTCACAACAAAAAAATTGGGCAAAAAACAACTGAATATCATTGTATTTTGCCCGATTCCTCACATTATCATTGATTTATATCAATCTTCAGCTGAAGTTCTGCCAACTGTTTGTCTGCTATAACACTCGGTGCATCCAGCATCACATCTCTGCCACTGTTGTTCTTCGGGAAGGCGATACAGTCTCTGATAGAGTCCAAACCGGCAAAGATGCTAACCAGTCTGTCAAGTCCAAACGCCAAGCCTGCATGTGGAGGTGCTCCATACTTAAAGGCGTTTATCAAGAAGCCAAACTGCGCCATGGCTTGTTCAGGTGTAAAACCAAGAATGTTAAACATCTTTTCCTGTAATTGCCCATCATGGATACGCAAGCTGCCTCCTCCTACTTCTATTCCATTGCACACAAAGTCATATGCCTTGGCACGCACCTTTTCCGGACTGGTTTCCAACAAAGGAATATCTTCCGGATTGGGCATTGTAAAAGGATGGTGAGTTGACATGAGGCGTTGCTCTTCATCGCTCCACTCAAACAAGGGGAAATCCACTATCCATAGGCACTGGAACTTGTTTTTATCCCTCAGGCCCAGACGTTCTGCCATCTCCAATCGCAAGGAGCATAACTGGACACGTGTTTTATTAGCATTATCTCCACACAGTATCAGCACCAAGTCACCATCCTTAGCCTGCGCCTTTTCTTTTAACTGGGCAAGCACCTCTGGGGAGTAGAACTTGTCGATGCTCGACTTGACAGTACCATCCTCATTATATTTAATGTAAACCAGCCCACTTGCACCCACTTGCGGACGTTTTACAAATTCTGTCAACTGGTCTAACTGCTTGCGAGTATAGTTGGCACATCCAGGAACGCATATACCACCAATATAAGCCGCATTGTCGAAAACAGAGAATGTACCTGTGTTTTTAAGTACATCAGCCAGCTCTACGAACTCCATTCCGAAACGCATATCTGGTTTGTCACTACCAAAACGCCTCATGGCTTCTGCCCAAGTGAGTTGTGGCAACACCTGTGGCAAATCAACATCAAGCACTTCTTTGAATAGATGACGCATCATCTGTTCAAACAGGGTTATCACATCTTCCTGATCCACAAAACTCATCTCACAGTCAATCTGTGTAAACTCCGGCTGTCGATCTGCACGCAAATCTTCATCCCTAAAGCATTTGGCTATTTGGAAATAGCGGTCAAAGCCACTTACCATCAGCAACTGTTTCAAGGTTTGCGGACTCTGTGGCAAAGCGTAAAACTGACCAGGATTCATTCGTGAAGGTACCACAAAATCACGAGCACCTTCAGGTGTAGAACCAATCAGGATGGGAGTTTCCACCTCAATAAAATCTCTCTTATCCAAAAAATTGCGAACCAAAATAGTAAGTCTGTGTCTGAGTTCCAGATTCTCTCTCACCTTCTTTCTTCGCAAATCCAGATAGCGGTACTTCATACGGATATCATCACCACCGTCAGTATTGTCTTCAATGGTAAAGGGAGGAGTAAGACTGCTACTCAGCACATGCAATTCCTTAACCAATATCTCTATTTCTCCAGTAGGCATGTTGCTGTTTTTGCTCTCTCGCTCACTTACCACACCTTTTACCTGGATACAAAATTCGCGCCCCAATTTGTTTGCTTGGTCGCACAGCGATTCATCAGATGATTCATCAAACACCAATTGTGTAATGCCATACCTGTCTCGCAAATCGACAAATGTCATTCCACC
>CALZNR010000009.1 GCA_945827565.1 uncultured Prevotella sp. | reverse complement strand
ATTACAACCCAGAGAAGGAACGAAACCTGCGTGTAAAGATTACTGACCTCAACGGTGTGGTTTATAAGGAAGACGACATCACCTTTGTAAAAACTCCCGAGAAGAAAACCAAGCGCCGCAACACCAGCATTACCACAGGTTCGCAGACCAACGCCGGCAGCTATGTGGTTACACTTCAAGGAGAGGGAATAGAGAACATGCTCTTTGACAAACTAACCATAGAATAAAGAAAAAAAAGAACACCATGAAATATCTGACACAAGCCCCTCACACGCATCATACCTTTGGTGTGAGATGGATAAGACCGATAGTATGCCTGACGCTTCTCATGGCAGTTGTCTCTCACTCCAAGGGAAGCAATGCAGAACAGCACGACTGGGAGAACCAATACATGCTGTCGGCAAACAGATTGCCTGCACGTGCCTCTTATGTGCCTTATCTGCATCAGCCAGGCGACAGAACGATGTCACTCGATGGCACATGGCGCTTTCACTGGACCACCACTCCCGATGCCCAGCCTGCCGATTTCTACAAGGTGGGGCACGACGACAGTGCATGGGACCGCATTGCAGTGCCTGGCGACTGGGAGATGAACGGCTATGGCACACCCATCTACAGCAGTTCGGGCTATACCTTTAAAATACAGCCGCCCTTTGTGATGAAAGAGCCCAAAAAGAAATACACCTCCTACACCGAAAGGAATCCGACAGGATGCTACCGCAGGACCTTTGAACTGCCCACTGCCTGGGATGGTCAGGAGGTATATATCCACTTTGGTTCGGTGGCAAGTGCGTTCTATGTTTACGTCAACGGGCAAAAAGTGGGCTACTCACAAGGCAGTATGGAACCAGCAGAGTTCAGGCTGACCCCCTATCTGCAAAAGGGGACCAACCTGATTGCATTGAAAGTGATGAAATATTCTGACGGCAGTTATCTGGAAGACCAAGACATGTGGCGCATCGCAGGCATACACCGCAGCATCTATCTATATGCCACACCACGCATCAGAATAGATGATCTGGGAGTGCGCACGCTACTGGACGATGCCTACCGTGATGCCACCTTGGTGATTGACCCACATCTATCTGTGATAGAAGGACAGCGTGGTGAGGGGTTCTATGTGGAAGCCATGCTTTATGATGCCGAGGGTAAGGCAGTACTGGAAAAAACTCTCCAACAAGACGCTGCCACCATGCTGAATCTGGACAACAAGGGAAAAATCATGAACGAACGCAATCCACAACGTGGATATGCACCATACGGCTGGATGAAGGCAGACATCAAAAACCCCAAGAAATGGAGTGCCGAAACCCCCTATCTATACACTCTCAAGGTGGCACTGAAGGATGCTGCCCATCAAGTGATAGAAAGAGCTGAGATAAAGGTGGGATTCCGCAAACTGGAAATTGTCAATGGCAGGTTTCTGGTCAACGGCAAACAGGTGAGACTGCGTGGTGTGAACAGACATGAGATGGACCCCGTGACAGGCAAGGTGACCACCGAAGAACAGATGATGAGAGACATCAAACTGATGAAACAGTGCAACATCAACGCAGTGCGCACCTGTCATTACCCCAACTGCAGCAGATGGTATGAGTTGTGTGACGAATACGGCATCTACGTCATGGACGAGGCTGACATAGAGGAGCACGGACTGCGTGGGAAACTGGCAAGTGAAGCCTCATGGGCAGCAGCCTTCATTGACAGAACCCAGCGCATGGCTGTACGCGACAGGAATCACGCCTGCGTCATCTTCTGGTCGCTGGGCAACGAATCAGGATGGGGACCCAACTTTGCAGCCACAGGAGCCTGGCTCAAGGAATACGACCCCACCAGATTTATCCACTACGAGGGAGCACAAGGGCCAGACAGTAAGGACCCTGCCACTGTGGATGTCATCAGCAGGTTCTATCCACGCATCAAACAGGAGTACCTGAACCCAGGCGTAAAAGACGCCAATATGGAGCGTCCAGAGAATGCCCGATGGGAGCGACTCTTAGAAATAGCCGAGAAGAAAAACGACAACCGCCCCGTGCTCACCAGCGAATATGCTCATGCCATGGGCAACGCTTTGGGCAACTTCAAGGAATACTGGGATGAGATTTACAGTCATCCCCGAATGTTGGGTGGCTTTATATGGGAATGGGCAGACGAAGGTATCTTCAAAAAGCGCAACGACGGCAAGACCATGGTGGCATACGGCGGTGACTTTAATGATGTGCCTAACCTTGGCGCCTTCTGCGTGAAGGGTATCGTGACCTCTGACAGACATATCACCCCAAAATACGAAGAGGTGAAACAGGTGTATGCTCCCTATCAACCCATTTGGAAAAACGAGACACTGCTTCTCAGAAAAATGGACGAACATGCCTGCAATGAACGATACAAGGTGGTGTGGAGCATTATCCAAAATGGAAAATTGACCTCCCAAGGAGAGGCGATGATGGCAGAAAACGGCATCACAGACACACAGGGATATGCCCTCTATCCCATCAACGCCCAAGGAACAGCCTCACTGCAGAAGGCCATCGCACGCATCCCAAAAGGAGCTGACAATGATGTGCGCCTCAACATCTCATTAGTGTTGCGCAGTGAACAGCCATGGGCCGCAGAGGGACATGTGGTGTGCAGCAAACAGTTTGCACTGAACAATGCACTTGCCACTGCTTTCAAGGCACAACCACTGAAGCACGGAAAGTATGTGGATGAGAAAACAGCCCTGACTTGGATGGCACAGATACAGCCACGCTTTTACCATGCTCCTACCGATAATGACCGTGGCTTTGGCAACTGGATGGCAAAAGACTGGAGCAACAACCTGCTGGACAAACCTACCATAGAAACAGCCATTGAGCCAAGTGCCATCACCAACGAAGATGGCACGGTGACAGTATCAGCCACCACGGTAAACAAATACCTCAAGGGCAGCATCTGCACCAACTATCAATACACCATGGACCATGAGGGAAATGTGGATCTTCATGTAGCATTTGCACCCGAGGGAGAACTGCCTCCACTGCCTTGCATGGGCATCACCCTCACACTGCCAGCCTCCTACAACCGCTTGCAGTATTACGGCATGGGACCCTCTGACAACTATCCTGACAGACAAGAAGCAGCCTCCATCGGTTTATGGAAGAGCACAGTGGAACAGCAGTACGTGCACTATCCCCGCCCGCAAATGAGCGGTAATCACGAGATGGTGACAATGCTGCAACTCACCGACAGCAAGGGCAAAGGCTGGACCATCACCAACGGCAGCGACGCCCCCTTCTCTTTCTCTGCCCTGCCCTACTCAACCCAACAACTGAGCACGGTGAAGCACGACTGTGACCTTGAAGTAGAGCCATACACCTATCTGCACATCAATACCGTGACGATGGGACTGGGCAACAGCAGTTGTGGTCCGGGCGTACTGATGCGCTACTCTGTCAAACAGCAGCCCTATAGCCTGCATCTTCAATTCAGAAAAAAATAACATTAGAAACACGATAAACTATGAAAAGACTATTCTGTTCTGCCTTTGCTCTGCTACTGACAAGCATGACAGCGATGACACAAAACGACGTATTTACCCATCGTCAATACCTGAGTGGCACTGGCAGCGATGACATGGTGCAGTGGGATTTTCAGTGCACTGACGGCAACAACTCTGGCAAATGGACCAAGATAGGAGTGCCCTCTTGCTGGGAACTACAGGGATTTGGCACCTACCAGTATGGCATGAAGTTTTACGGCAAGGCTTTTCCCGATGGTATTGCTGACGAGAAAGGCATGTACAAATACGAGTTCACCCTGCCCAAAGAATGGGAAAACAGGCACATTGACTTGGTGTTTGAGGCATCGATGACCGACACCGAAGTAAAAATCAACAAGCGCAAGGCAGGTTCGATGCACCAAGGTGCTTTCTATCGGTTTATCTACGATGTATCTGACCGTGTGTTCTTTGGCAAGAAGAATTTGCTGGAAGTGACAGTGAGCAAGGAGAGCAGCAATGCCGGTGTAAACCTGTCGGAACGCCGTGCCGACTATTGGAACTTTGGAGGCATCTTCCGCCCTGTATTTATTGTCAGCAAGCCCGCCTTCAACATAGAACGCACTGCCATCGATGCCAAGGCCGATGGAACCTTCAATGCGTATGTGCTCATCAACCGTGTGCTGGAAGGAGCCAAGGTGCGCACCGTTGTCTCTGACCTACAGGGAAAGAAAGTGGCAGAAAACACATGTGATGTGCGCCAAGGTTCTGACCATGCCGATGTGTCTTTCCAAGTAAAATCCCCCAAGCAATGGACAGCAGAGACGCCACACCGCTATGCCGTGGAATTTTCGTTGATAGACAAGAACGGAAAGACCCTACATATAGAGAAAGACAAATTTGGTTTCCGCACCATTGAGACACGTGAGAGCGATGGACTGTATATCAATGGAAAGAAAGTAAATATCCGTGGTGTCAACCGCCACAGCTTCTGGCCAGAGACAGGACGCACACTCAACAAGCAACTCAACATTGCTGATGTGCAGCTCATTAAGAGCATGAATATGAATGCCGTGCGACTGTCACACTATCCTGCTGACCCTGAGTTCTATGATGCCTGTGACAGTCTGGGACTTTATGTGATGGATGAGTTGAGCGGCTGGCACGGTCATCACGAAACCATCAACGGACAGAAGCTTATCAAGGAGATGGTGACCCGCGATGTGAACCATCCCTGTATCATCTGGTGGAGCAATGGAAACGAGAAAGGATGGAATGACGAATTGAACGGAGAATTTCATATCTGGGATATACAGAAACGCCCCGTGCTCCATCCACAAGGCAATTTCGGCGGATACGAAACCATGCACTACCGCTCGTATGGAGAAAGCGAAGAGCACATGCGTCGCCCGCAGATATTTATGCCCACAGAGTTTCTGCATGCCCTCTACGATGGCGGTGCAGGTGCCGGACTTTACGACTACTGGCAACTGATGCGTGCATGGCCCCGCTGCGCTGGCGGATTTATATGGGCGTATGCCGACGAGGGAGTGGTGCGCACCGACCTGAACGGAATGATAGACAATGTGGGCAACTACGGAGCCGACGGCATTGTGGGACCACACCACGAGAAAGAAGGTAGTTACTACACCGTGAAACAGGTGTGGAGCCCTGTACAGGTGACGCTGGGAGGACAGAACGAACGCTTATTGCTTAACGATGGCGGATGCTCACAAACCTACCCCTACTGTGGTTTTGAGGGGGGTAACATCATGGTGGAAAACAGATACGACTTCCTCACTCTAAAAGGAGTGCGCTTTGACATCCAATTCGTGAAATACAACAACGGACAGGCACACCCCATCAAGAGCAAGGTGGTAAACGGACTGGATGTGAAACCCGGTGAGAAAGGTGAGATACTGATAGGTGCCGCACCTACGGATGCTGAGGCAATGACCGTAAAAGCTACCGACCACACCGGCATGGAGATATTCACCTGGGTGTTTAAGATGAAAGACACGGCAGAGGACATCCTGATTCAGAAAGAGGACAGGATGCGCAAGTCACGCCCCACCTATAACAATGGCGTGGTGACAGCTCACAATACCACCTTTGTATTCAACACAGAGAACGGCAGACTGCAAACAGTAAAGACCGGCAAGGGCGACTATCACTTCGGCAACGGTCCTACCTTCTTTGCCTATCGCAGAAGCGACCGTTCATTCGATCAGTTCTACAACCATGACGATCCAGCGGCAGAAAAGAAAAAGACTACCTACACTGCCTATGAAGATCAGGGCAAGTTTGACCGACTGACCGTGAGTGATGGTGAGAACGACACCTTGGTGGTCACCGCCCTCTACAAACTGGGTTCACTACAAAAGGCAGAATGGCACATTGCCCCCAACGGCACCGTACGTCTGGCATATACCTACCACTTCAATGGTGTGGTGGATATGATGGGCATCAATTTCGACCTGCCTGAGAAAGAGGTTCAACACAAGCAATGGTTGGGCATGGGACCGTATCGTGTATGGAAGAACCGTCTGCATGGACCACAACTGGGTATCTGGGAGAACAACTATAACGACCCCATCCCCGGAGAGAGTTTTGAATATCCTGAGTTCAAGGGTTACTTTGCCGGCGTGCAATGGATGAAGCTGACCACTGCCACAGGAACTATCAGCATGGTGCCTGGCAACGACACAGACTACGTGGGTGTTTATCAGCCACGCGACGGTCGCGACAGATTGCTCTACACACTTCCCGAGACGGGCATCAGTCTGCTCCAGGTGATTCCTGCCGTGCGAAACAAGGTGAACACCACCGACCTCAACGGACCATCAGCACAGGCTGTATGGGCACAAGGAGAGCGCAGCGGACAAGTGATGCTACGCTTTGAATAGAGGGGCATTGCAGCAGTTGCCTGCACCCCAGCTATTGTGAATAAGAGAAACAGAGCCAACACGAAACTTGAATAATCTACCTTTAAGACAAGGCAATGAAGAGAATTTGGATATGCGCACTTGCACTACTGGCAAGTGCATACGGCATGGCACAGCATACAGCACAGCAGCAAGTGCCTCAGTGGTACACACAGTTTTCCACGCCTCCCACAGCAGCCAGTCCGTGGACCTTTTGGTACTGGATGTACGGATGTGTGACCGATGAAGCCATTCAACTGGATCTTCAAGCAATGCACGATGCCGGTATCGCTGGTTTCTACCTAATGCCTATCAAAGACACAACTGATGGTGAACAATATCATGGCACCTCTCGCCAACTGTCAGCAGAGTGGTGGAAACGCATGAGCACTGTGTTTCAAGTGGCAGACAGCCTGCATCTGCAAATGGGTATTCACTTCTCTGATGGCTTTGCACTGGGCGGAGGTCCATGGATACATCCAGAGGAGTCTATGCAAAAGGTGGTGTGGAGCGACACCATTGTAGAGGGAGGCAAACAGAACTGTCGTCTGCCCATGCCACGTGTTTTCCAGAATTACTACGAAGACATCGGTCTGTTTGCCTATCCCGCCAAATATAGGGACGTGCGCACGCCACATTCGTCGGTGGAGTTTCCCTTCCGCTCCTCCACGCCTTGCGACATTTTATTCTCTTACGACACTCCCTTCACCCTGCGCAGCGTCAAGATTATCACTGGTGGCAATAACTATCAAGCACACCGTTTTAAGATTTATGTCTCTGACGATGGCAAGGATTACCGCTTTGTACGTGCCCTGAACCCACCACGGTCAGGATGGCAGAACACAGACGCCTACAACACATACGCCATCCCAGCCACCACAGGAAGATATTTCAAATTCCACTGGACACCCGAGGGAAGCGACCCTGGAGCAGAAGACATGGATGCCGCCAAGTGGAAGCCCAACCTGAAGGTGGGCAACATTATACTTGGCTCAGAACCTGTGATAGACTGTTACGAGGGAAAATCGGGAGCAGTGTGGCGTGTTGCCAAGGCTTTTGATGTGGCTGATGCCGACTGTGTGGCACCCCAAGAGATGATAGACCTCAGCAAACAGTTGTACGGCATCTCGGAAAAGGGTGAAGTGAGTATCAACCTGCCCAAAGGCAAATGGCACCTACTACGTATGGGACACACCTCTACAGGGCACACCAATGCCACAGGAGGCGGTGGCAAGGGACTGGAGTGCGACAAATTTTCCAAGAACGCCATCAACAAGCAGTTCAGCAACTGGTTTGCCAAAATCTACAATCATGCGCCAAGCGATTTGGCAAAACGAGTGCTCACCAGAGTGCATGTAGATAGCTGGGAGTGCGGATGCCAGAACTGGAGCAGTAATTTTGCTCGTGAGTTTGAACTACGCCGTGGCTACAGTCTGAAAAAATGGCTACCCGTATATGCAGGAGTGCCCATCGCCTCCTCGCAATCCTCTGAGAAGGTGTTACGTGACATTCGCACCACAATAGCCGAACTTATCAACGATATCTTCTTCACCGAGATGCGCCTGCTGGGCAAGAAATACGGATGCAAGTTCTCTGCAGAGAGCGTGGCTCCCACTATGGTGAGTGACGGACTGATGCACTATCAGCATGTGGATTACCCGATGGGTGAGTTCTGGCTCAACAGTCCCACACACGACAAGCCTAACGACATGCTCGACGCCATCAGCGGTGCACATATCTACGGCAAGAACATCATACAAGCAGAGGGATTTACAGAGGTAAGAGGTACATGGGATGAACATCCTGCCATGCTCAAGCCACTGCTCGACCACAACTACTGCATGGGCATCAACAGCATCGTATTTCATGTGAACACACACAACCCCTGGACCGACCGAGCACCAGGCATGACACTCGACGGTATAGGCACCTTCTTGCAACGCGACAACACATGGTGGAAAGAGATGACCGCCTTTGACGACTATATCAAGCGCTGTCAAGCATTGCTTCAATATGGCAGTCCGGTGATAGACCTTGCCGTATATACCGGTGACGAGATGCCACGCAGGTCTATCCTGCCTGAGCGTTTGGTCACCACCCTGCCAGGATTATTCCATCCCGAAGACATTGCCAAGGAAGAGCAGCGCCTGGCAAACGTGGGCCAACCTCTGGAGGTAAGTCCGGTGGGGGTGACACACACCGCCAACATGACGAAGGCCACTACTTGGGTAAATCCCCTGCAAGGCTACACCTATGACTCTTTCAACCGAGACGTGTTGAACAGAGCAATGGTAGAAGACGGCCTATTGAAAACACCTTGGGGCACTACCTACAGCGCACTGGTGATTCCTATGGAGCGCAAGATGAACCCCGACCGTCTGATAACCTGTTGGAACAAGATTGACTCGCTGGAACATTTAGGACTGCCTGTAATATGCAGTCCATGGATGGATACAGACCTTACAGCCCTCCACATCAGCAAAGACATTGTGCTGCCCAAAGGGATAGGCTACACACACCGCAAGGCTTCTGACGCCGACATCTATTTCATCAGCAACCAAACGGCAGAAGCACAGCATTTTGCACCTACCTTCAGGGCGCAGCACGCCCACCGTTATTTAGCAAATCCTATGACGGGAGAGGTGGAAATACTGGACGACACACTTGAACTAAGTCCTTACCAATCGTGCTTTGTGGTACTCTGCGATGAAGCAATGCCCGCCTCATTGCTCCACACCCATGCCACATGGGGCAGTGCCTATACGCCCAAATGGAACACTCCATGGCGGATTACATTTGAGAAAACAAAACAGGAAATGCAGACCGATACACTCTTCGACTGGACTACACATGCTGATAACTCTGTGAAGTACTACTCTGGTCGTGCCACCTATAGCACCACCTTTACACACAAGGGCAAAAAGAACAGTAGAACCATACTGCAACTGGGGCAGGTGGAAAACATTGCTACTGTTTATGTGAACGGGAAGCACTGCGGAACACTGTGGATGCCACCCTATGAGGTTGAGATTTCATCAGCAATAAAGAAAGGAAAAAACACCATCACCATCGAAGTAGTAAACACATGGGCAAACGCACTGCTGGGCAACGACAAGGGCACACCACCATTTGAAGGGATATGGACCAACGGAAAATACCGCAGAGCAGAAAAGACCCTGCTGCCCGCAGGACTGCTGGGGCCTATCAGTCTGAGACAAGCGCCATAGCGCCCAACCCTTTTTCACACATTATTATATAGAGCAACATTCAAAACAACAACACATGAAAAAAATACTCCTCGTATGCGCAGCGCTCTTTGCAGCAGGTGCAACGCAAGCCAAAGTAACTCTTCCCAAGATATTCTCTGACGGAATGGTGATGCAACAAAACAGTCAAGCCAACATCTGGGGCCACGCCACCGCCAACAAAGTAGTGAAGATAAATGTATCTTGGAACAAAACCACCTACACGGTAAAGAGCGACCAACAGGGCAAATGGTCATTCTCCTTAGACACTCCAGCAGCCGGAGGACCTCACACTATCACCATGAACGATGGTGAACGCACCGTGCTGAAGAATATTCTCATGGGTGAGGTGTGGATATGCTCGGGACAGAGCAACATGGAGATGCCCATGAAAGGCTTCAAGAACCAACCCATAGAGAACGCTGTGCAGGATATTCTGCATGCCACCGATCCACAGCTACGCCTGTTCACCATCAAACGCAACAGCACCTTCACACCTGTTGACACGGTGACAGGAAAATGGCAGGAGGCCAATCCTGCTTCTGTTCGTGAGTTCAGCGCCACCGCCTACTACTTTGGCAAGGAGTTGCGCCAAAACCTCGGAGTTCCTGTAGGACTGATAGTGACAGCATGGGGAGGTTCGGCATGTGAAGCGTGGATGAGAGCCGACTGGTTGAAAGCATTTCCCGATGCAAAGATTCCGGCATCGCCCGCAGACATAAAGAGCAAGAACCGCACCCCCACAGCACTGTACAACGGTATGCTACACCCCATTGTGGGCTACACCATGCGTGGTGTGATATGGTATCAGGGCGAAGACAACGTGACACGCTACCCCACCTATGCCAACATGATGACTGCCATGGTCAACGGCTGGCGCAACGTGTGGAAGCAGGGTGAGTTTCCCTTCTACTACTGTCAGATTGCGCCCTACGACTACAAGCTCATCAAATATACCATCAACAGCGCCTTTCTGCGCGAGCAGCAGATGCTGGCAGAAAAGAAAATCAGCAACTGTGGCATGGCTGTACTGATGGACGCAGGACTGGAGTATGGCATTCATCCCCGCAAAAAGAACATTGCCGGATTGCGACTGGCATTGCTGGCCCTCAACAAGACTTACGGCATAAAGGGTATCACCTCTGAAAGCGCACGCTACAAGGATGTAACCTTCAAGGGCGATACCGCTGTGGTGAGTTTTGAACGAGCCGACATGTGGATATATGGAGAAAACGGATACAAGAGCGACCTGTTTGAAGTGGCGGGCGATGACCATGTGTTCCACCCTGCCAAAGCATGGATAGAGCGCAGCAAGGTATATGTAAAAAGCGAGGAGGTGCCCCACCCCGTTGCCGTGCGCTATGCGTTCAAGGACTGGGCATTAGGCGACCTCTTCAGCGATGGACTTCCCATCAGTTCGTTCCGCACCGATAACTGGACAGAATAATCATCAAACATCAACTGCACCACTATGAAAAATGCCCTGAATACCCTCATTATCCACACGACAAGGCATCGGTTTGCCACCTATATCCTTCTTGCTGTCAGTATGCTGTGGAGCCTGCAAGCCAACCTGCAAGCCAAGGAGGCCGAACACTATGTTCCTGAAAACTATGTATGGACCTCACAGAGCCACAACTCTTCGGAGTCAATGCCTTGCGGTGGGCACGACGTGGGACTGAACGTGTGGGTAGAAAATGGCGATGTGCTGATGTATATCTCACGCAGCGGTATGTTTGACGAGAACAACACGCTGCTCAAGGCAGGACGTCTGCGCCTGCATCTCTCTTCTTCTCCCTTTGACGAGGCAAAAGGGGCCTTCAGTCAAACACTCTGTCTGTATGACGGTTCCATGCTCATCAAGGGAAAAGATACGGAGATACGCATCTGGGTGGATGTACAATCGCCCGTGGTATATGCCCAACTAAAATCGAACAAGGCTGTAGAAGCGGTGCTGAGTTATGAAAGTTGGCGCTACAAAGACACTCCTGTGACCAAAGCACAATGCCAGCAATTTTCATACAAGTGGGTTCTTCCCAAAGACTGCGCCACCTACAAAGACTCCATATGGGCACGGGGCAGCAGTCTCACCGTGCAACATCAGAATAGGGAACAAACGGTGTTTGACTTTACCGTGGAACGAGAAAAGCTGGGTGACATCAAAGGTCAACTTCCAAATCCCATCGGTGGACTGCGCTTCGGAGGCACTTTGCAAGCACCTGGATTTCAATATGCAGGTACTGCCGAAGGCGTTTATGCCTCCACTGCCTACCGTGCATGGCAGTTCAAGGCATCACGTGTCAAGAACTCTACTATCACCTTCAGCATGTTCGAGGGCAACGAGCACACCGTCATTGCACCAGCCAAGATATCTCGCAAACGCAGCACGCAGTGGTGGAACGATTTCTGGCAGCGCAGCTTTATTGTGATCGAAGCATCTGATGATGCGAAAGCACAGCAACAGGCAAGGAACATTACACGCAACTACAACCTGTTTAGATATATGCTGGGTTGCAACGCCTACGGCAAATGGCCCACCAAGTTCAATGGAGGACTGTTTACCTTCGACCCTGTATATGTAGATAAGGCACGCAACTTCACTCCCGACTACCGCTGCTGGGGTGGTGGCACCATGACGGCACAAAACCAGCGATTAGTGTACTGGCCCATGCTGAAAAACGGTGATTTTGATATGATGCAAGCACAGTTTGACACCTATCTGCGCATGCTGCCCGCAGCCATGGCACGTACCAAATACTACTGGGGACACGAAGGCGCATCCTATACGGAACAGATAGAAAACTTTGGACTGCCAAACCCCGCAGAATACGGCAAGCACAAGGAGGGAGATGACATGGGCACTGAGCGCAATGCCTGGTTGGAATATCAATGGGACACCTCTTTAGAGTTCTGCTCCATGATACTGCTGGCACACCGCTATGCTGGTGTCAATATCGACAAGTACAAAGAGATGATTCGCCAATGCCTCATCTTCTTCGACCTTCACTACCAATACCTTGCCAAACAACGGGGAGTGAAGGCTCTGGATGGCAATGGCAAGCTGATACTCTACCCCTCTTCGGGATGCGAAACCTATAAGATGGCATACAACCCGTCGAGCGTGATTGCTGCTCTACAAACAGTGATAGCACAGTGTCAAGGCATAGTGGAACTGGACAGCACGCTGAAAAACAGGATTCCAGACATCCCACTTCACACCATCAACGGGCACACCTGCATAGCCCCAGCCTTGGCATGGGCACGCATACAGAATGTAGAGACGCCACAGCTTTATCCCGTTTTTCCCTGGCGTATCTACGGTGTGGGACGCGAGCATCTGGACATTGCACGCAACACTTATCTCTACGATGCGCACGCACTCTCCATGCGCTCTGCCAAGGGATGGAAACAAGACAACATCTGGGCAGCCTGTTTGGGACTGACCAACGAGGCAAAGAAACTATGTATTGCGAAATGGGCAGACGGTCCATTCCGTTTCCCTACATTCTGGGAACAAGGCTATGACTGGGCTCCCGACTGTAACCGAGGAGGCTCTGCCATGATTGGCTTGCAAGAGATGCTACTACAGGAAGCCCCCGACGGCTCTCTGCTACTCTGTCCGGCATGGCCTAAAGAATGGAATGTACGATTCCGCCTGCACGCCACTGGCAACCGCATTGTAGAGGGTTCGTGCAAGAACGGACAAATCACCCACCATGTTGTTCAAAAATAACTATCATCATGCGTATTCGCTTTTTCCTCAGCATATTTGCCCTGCTGCTTCACACACAGGTATATGCCACCCTCACCGTTACAAAACAAACTTGCAACCATCAAGACGGACTGGCGCTATCGCAGGGCGACATCACTCTGGGATGGCAGATGCACTCCGACCACAACGGAGACAAGCAGACAGCCTATCAAATCTGCGTGTACGAGAACATCACCAACAAGCAGGTATATTCCACTGGCAAGGTAAAATCATCCCAAAGTCAATTGGTGAGCATCCCCTCACTGCACCCCAACAAGCACGGCTACTACTGGCAGGTGCGTGTATGGGACGGAAAACACCGAGCCTCAGCATGGAGCGAAAAGCAGCACCTGCGCATCGTTCCCTCTGACATAGACGCCAAATGGATTGGTGCCATCAGTCGTAAGGATGCCAAACTGCCCCAAGGACGTTTCTCCAACGGAGTGTTCAAGAAAAACTCTTTCAAAACATTATGGGCACCCGTAGATACCCTCTCGGTAAAGAGTATCATCATGCGCAAAGCCTTTGAAACCAGCAAGCGCAGCATCACCGATGCTATTGTATATGTGAGCGGTTTGGGGCATTACGAACTGAAGATAAACGGTGAGAAAGTGGGCGACAGCGAGTTTGCGCCACTGTGGAGCGAATACGAGAAAACGGTGTATTACAACGTGTTTGACGTGACCTCGCTATTGCGCAGCGGAAGGAATGCCATCAGCGTACTGCTGGGCAATGGTTTCTTCAACGTGCAGCGACAGGGCAGATATAGCAAACTGCAAACCTCATTCGGCCCGCCTCAACTGCTGCTGCGCATGGAGATAAACTATGACGACGGAAGTAGCCAGGCCATTGTGAGTAACACCGACTGGCACTACACCCTATCACCCATCACCTTCAACAGCATCTACGGTGGTGAATCGTATGACGCACGCATGGAAATAGCCGAATGTCATCTGCCACATTACAACGACAGTCACTGGAAGCAGGCTGTGGAGGTGGAGGGACCTATAGGAACCTTGGCAGCACAGACAGCACCACCGGTAAAAATCATGGAGCGCTATGGCATTAAACAGGTAACCACCCTGCCCGCTGACTCCATTGAAGCCTGTCTCTTATACACATCTCCGAGCCCACGAGACAGGC